>DORI01000038.1 GCA_003512365.1 Crocinitomicaceae bacterium
CTCTACTGGAAATAAATTTTTCAATGTGTCATAATGACATTAAGAAAAAAAAGATATATTTGAAACAACTAAACATGTGAACTATGAAGAAAATTATAGCTTCAATTTTTTTTGTAATCTTAGTATCTATTGTAGGAAACGCGCAATCAACTGTAATTTCAGGTTCGGTAAAGGATCCCTTGGGCAAGCCGGTGTTCAATGCTACAATAGTCTTGGAGGGTAAAAATGTAGGAGCAAGGACCGATGATGAAGGTAAATTTAAATTTACAGCAACAGGATCAGGAACTTTTACCTTATCATGTAGATTTGTGGATTTTGAATCCCTGAGTGAACAAATTGAGCTAAAAGGAGGAACAGTAACGGTTGGTTTTACCTTTAATAAAAATCCAAAAGGATTAAATGAGGTGGTACTTATCGGTTATGGTACAACACGAACTAAGGATTTGACAGGATCTGCCGTCGTAATTAACGAGAAAAATTTTACGCAAGGTTCAATGTCAACGCCTGAGCAATTAATCATGGGTAAAGTTTCCGGATTGAAAATCAACACTAACGATGGTGCTCCTGGATCTGGAAGTACATTAAGATTACGAGGTGGAACTTCAATTAATGCGAGTAATGATCCGTTGATTGTTGTTGATGGGGTACCATTAGATAATGGTGGAATTGCCGGAGCAGCCAATCCGCTTTCATTGATAAATCCAAATGATATTGCTTCATTTGTTGTGCTGAAAGATGCTTCCGCAACGGCAATCTATGGCTCTCGAGCAGCTAATGGTGTCATTTTAATTACTACAAAGAGAGGTAGCAGTGGAAAATCACCATTAAAAGTAATATTTGACTCAAAACATTCCTTATCAACTGTTGCAAAGTATGCGGATGTATTGTCAGGAGACAGTTTACGGAGTTTAGTCATGAGGAGAGGAAATCCAACGCAACAAGCGTTATTGGGGTCTGCAAATACTGATTGGCAACGTGAAGTTTTTCGACCTGCTTATGTGACAGACAATAACGTTTCATTAACAGGAGGAATTGAAGGTTTACCCTATAGATTATCTTTTGGAAATAGATTAGAGAATGGTGTCTTAACACGCGATCAATTTCAGCGAAATTCACTTTTCTTGAGCTTAACACCAAGTTTTTTCAAAGATGTAGTGCAACTCGAAGTAAACAATAAATTGGTAAATACACGTTCGTTTTTTGNNGTGCGGCTTATTTTGATCCAACCCAACCTGTTTATTCTGACACGACCACCTACGGCGGTTACTTTGAATGGATAGACAATAATGGAAAACCAAATACGCTTTCGGCACGAAATCCTGTTGGTTTACTTTGGCAAAGAGAGGACAGAAGCAACGTCTGGCGTTATATTGGAAATGCAAAAGTTACGCTAAAAGTTCCTCAAATTGAAGGTTTAAAAGCTGTTGTGAACGGAGGTATCGATCAAGCTGAAGGTACAGGATTTACGATTACTCCGGCAAGTTCTGCATCCGGTTATTTTTCTCAAGGTTTATACAGCGAATACAGAAGTAATAAGGGAAATAAACTAGTGGAAGCTTACCTCAATTTCAATAACGGAAAAATTGGAGTTACACGAAATGCATTGGTTGACTTAACAGCAGGTTATAGTTACCAAGATTGGTACAGTGCAAGTCCAAATTGGGCAACATATAACGAATCACAAGACTCTGTTATTTCTCCTGCAGCAGAAAATCCATTTTTCACCAAAAATGCACTTCTTTCCTTTTATTCACGTGGCATACTTACCTTGAAAGATCGTTATGTGATTAATGCATCTCTTCGTTATGATGGATCTTCTCGATTTAGTCCGCAAACACGTTGGGGNNGGATGAACCTTTTCTAAAGAATTTCAAGCAGCTAAACATGTTAAAATTGCGCGCAGGATACGGTGTAACAGGTCAACAAGATGGTATTGGTGATTATGCTTATATTTCTAATTACTTTATTGGTAGTCAAACTGCACAATATATTTTTGGACCAGACACCTTATTGGTGTTTAGACCATCAGGGTTCGATGCCAATTTGCGTTGGGAAACAACAACCTCTTACAATATAGGTCTTGACTTTGGAATTTTGAAAGATAGATTCTCCGGTTCAGTTGATGTTTATCGTAAAATAACGACCGATTTACTTGCAGTTGTGCCTGTAGCAGCGGGTACTAATTTTACGAATGAAATCCTAACCAACGTTGGAAGCATGAAAAATCAAGGAATTGAATTTTCTATCAACGCTGGACTATTTGCGAATAAGAATTCTCGTTTAGATTTAATGGCCAATGCTTCACATAACCTTAACCGTGTGGTTAAATTATCTCAAATCGAAGATCCAGATGCTGTTGGTGTTCAAGTTGGCGGTATATCAGGTGGAATTGGAAACACCGTTCAAGTTCACAGAGTTGGTTACCCAACATTCTCCTTTTTGTTGTTCGAGCAACTATATGACCAGAACGGACAGGTAATTCAAGTTGGACAGCAAGCTAACATCGATATAAATAACGATGGTCAAATTACGGCGGCAGACAAGTGGAAAGATATTCACGCTTATGTGGACAGAAATGGTGATGGTGTTATTAACATTAAAGACCGCTATATTTATAATCAGTCTGTTCCGAATTGGTTCTTAGGTCTTTCCTTGAATTATCAGTATAAAAATTGGTCATTTGGTGCTTCAATGCGAAGTGAATTAGGTGGTCATATATACAACAACATTCATTCAAATGCCGGTACATTTCAATCAGTTAATGGTACACAAGGGTATTTAAACAACATTAGTTCGTTGTATTACGAAGATGAAATTCAAAAAATTGCAACGAATCAATTATTGAGCGATCATTACATGGAAAAAGCTGATTTTCTTCGTATGGATTTCTTTAGCGTTGGTTACAATTTTGGTAAATTAAAGTATTTCGGAGAAAAAGTAGGATTGAACGCTACTTTCGTAATTAACAACGTATTCGTATTGACAAATTATTCTGGGCTAGATCCAGAAATTGGTGGAGGGATAGATAACAACATTTATCCTCGACCACGTGTTTATTCATTGAATTTATCATTTGATTTTTAATTGTTTGTACTATGAAAAAAACAATTTTCCCATCCCTTTTGGTAGTAGCGGTAGCTCTTGCATCCATTACATCTTGCAAGAAACAGCTCAATCAAACACCCATGTATGGATTGAATGCTGAAAAAGTTTATAGCGATCCTAACAATTACATCAATGTACTAGCAAAGTTATACTCAGGATTGTCTATGACAGGAATCCAAGGTCCTGCAGGAGCTGGAGATATTGCCGGAATTGACGAAGGATTTTCGGCTTATGTTCGTGTATTGTGGAATCTTCAAGAACTACCTACAGATGAGGCACTTTGTGGTTGGTCAGACCCTGGAATTCCTGCACTTAACAAAAGCGATTGGTCAGCAGATGATGGTTGGATCAAAGGAATGTATTACCGAATTTATTACCAAATTACCTTGTGTAATGAGTTTATATGGCAATCTCGCGATGAAAAGTTAGCAGAACGAGGTTTCTCTCAAGCGGATGTAGAAAGAATTAGAACCTACAGAAACGAGGCAAGATTCTTACGTGCCTTGAGTTATTACCACGCTATGGATTTATTTGGAAATATTCCTTTTGTTGATGAAAATGATCGTGTTGGAGCATTTCAACCTGATCGTATCGACAGAGCTTCCTTGTTCGCTTACATAGAAGAAGAATTGAAGGGAATAGAAGATGTATTGCTAGAGCCAGGAGCTGCTCCCTATGGAAGAGCCACTAAATCTGCTGCGCATGCGCTATTGGCCAAATTGTATTTGAATGCGGAAGTTTATACAAATACAGCGCGTTACGCAGATTGCAAAACTTATTGTGAGAAGATTATTAGTGCTGGAGCTTTTCAATTAGATGACGTATACCAAGATATGTTCTTGGCTGACAATCACACATCTCCAGAAATTATCTTCCCAGTAGTATATGATGGTCTTTATGCCCAAACGTGGGGAGGAACAACCTATTTAGTTTGTGGGGCACTTGGCGGCGCCATGAATGCGGCTAATTATGGCGTAAATGGAAAATGGGGAGGTTTACGAGTAACGCCACAATTTGTAAATAAATTCCCGGATTCTACCTTAGATTCTCGTTACCTGTTCTACAGAACCGGGCAACAGCTAAATTTTTCGGCACCGACTCAATTGGCTCAATTCAACTATGGATACGCATTTCCAAAATTTAAAAATAAAACGAAAGCTGGATTGAATGGATCAAATAACGCGAACTCTGCGCACGTTGATATCGATTTTCCAATGTTTAGGTTGGCGGATGTTTACCTGATGTTAGCAGAATCTTCATTTAGATTAGGTGACCAAGCTACTGCCCTTCAATATGTAAATCTAATACGTACGCGAGCATACAACACGAGCGCTTTTAATGTAGCATCCCTTTCTTTAGATGTTATACTTGACGAAAGAGCACGTGAACTTAGTTGGGAAGCAACTCGACGAACTGATTTAATTCGATTTGGCAAATTTACCGGTGGAGACTACGTTTGGTCTTTTAAAGGCGGAGAAGTTGATGGTATTGCAACCGAAGCATTTAAAAATTTATATCCAATTCCGAATGCTGATTTAGGTTTAAATCCTAACCTTATTCAAAACCCAGGTTACTAAAGAATATATTTGTTGATTGGTGAAAAAGGAAGTTTGAAGAAATTCAGCTTCCTTTTTTTATGCTTTTTTTCGTCTGAATTGTCGATACAATGTTAAAGTTAAGGCTACCAGCGTAGCTACAAGAGCATTTTTTCCAAGGTAATCACCATGTTGCGTATAAAATGTTTTTTCAGCTGAGAGCGAAATCTCTTGATCGATGGTAGCAGGTACCCAATAACCTGTCTCTTGTGCAATTTCACCGGTAGGACTTATGAATCCACTTTTTCCAGTATTTGCAGAGCGAACAACCCATCTGCGATTTTCGATAGCTCGAAGTCTAGCCAAACTAAAATGTTGTTTGTATCCAGGAGAATCACCCCACCATCCATCATTTGTGATGATACAAATGGCCTCAGCACCCTTGTTGCACTGTTCAGCAACAAACTCACCGTAAATAGATTCGTAACAAACTACTGGCGCAAAAATGCCTTTACTACTACGAATAACTTTTGGTTCATTTTCAATACCTAAGGATCCGGAAGTGCCTCCATTTTGTAGGGCGAAATTTTCTAAAAATGGCAACCAACTTGCAAATGGAATTTTCTCAACCCCTAATACCAACTTTGATTTATGGATCAGTGTTTTTTCCATTAAATTGTTCATAAACAGAGAAGTATTGTAATTCTCTAAGTAACCATTTCCTTCAGCTATAGGTTTCGCTGCAGAAGACACTTTTTCTTTGAATAAATTTGATGTGGCAGCTCCGACTAAAAATTCTGTTTCAGGCCAATTTTTCTTTTCTTCTGTCATCATTTTTATAACACCAAATTCATCGATGTACTCCTCCCAAATATCTGCACTCAACATGGTTTCCGGACCCATAACCAAATCAATTTTTTTCGACTGGTAAGGAGCGATCATACTATAAAATTTTGCCAACTGATCTTCAGGTGTATATGAGGGAGAGAATTTCTCGTTATACGGGTCAATATTAGGCTGAACAGCTAAGACATGTAATGTTCTCGAAGTATCCTCCTCATAAGAACTTAAAAGCAAATAGGATATAACAAATGGTGTTATAAGAAGTGAGACTGAACTGATCCCAAGAGGAAGCAAAGATTTGGGTTCATTTGTAGTTTTCCACTTAAGGAATAATTTCAATAATAAAGCATTAATTAAGAGTATCCAAAGACTACCACCTAACACTCCTGTGTATTCATACCATTGAATCCAATTGGGTAATTCTGAAAAAACATTTCCCATAGTAAGCCATGGCCACGATAATTCCCAATTGAAATGACTATACTCGAAGGCTACCCAAACGATAGGAAAAAACAAAAAATCATAGGTCGAAGCACTTCGTTTACGCAGAAAATGAAAAAGAAGAAAGGCCAAAGCCATAAGTAACGAGTTGAAAACAAAGGCCAATACTCCTCCAACAGAGGTAGAATTCCAAATCCACCAGGTGCTTCCCAAATTGTAAATAAAAAAACTCCAATAGGCATGAACGAATACATGTCGCCCACTTTTAGAATTCTCCGATAACTTATTTTCAACGAGAAGTAAGGGTATCCAAGCAATGAAGATGAGCGGCATTAAACTTCCACTAAATGGAAACGAGATCGTAAGTAACAGGCCTGTCAAGGTGGAAAATGCATAGCGCTGTTTTTTAGAAAGTGAAGTCATGCGACAAATTTAATAGAGAAATTTTGTTATTGTATTTAGCGAATGGAAACTTATTGTATTCTATTGATTAAGTTAATGCAAAAAAAAAGCTGCTCTTTCGAACAGCTTTCTTACCATTATGTATTCAATTATGCTTCGGCTCCTTTTTCAAACGGAACAACAGAAACAAATGAACGATTGTCTTTCTTCTTACGGAATTCTACTAAACCATCCGTTAATGCAAATAATGTATGATCTTTACCAATGCCTACATTATTCCCAGGATGATGTTGTGTGCCTCTTTGACGAACAATAATGTTTCCAGCAATAGCTGCTTGTCCTCCAAAAATTTTCACACCCAAACGTTTGCTATGGGATTCACGACCGTTTTTCGAACTACCAACTCCTTTTTTGTGTGCCATCGTCTTATGTTTTTATTCGCTAAGCGAGATTATGCTTTAATATCTTTAATACTGATCGCCGTAAACTGTTGACGGTGACCGTTGCTTTTTTGGTAACCTTTTCTTCTTTTCTTTTTGAAAACGATTACTTTGTCTCCTTTCACATGGTCAAGGACTTCTGCGGTGACTTTTGCACCTTCTATAGCCGGGGCGCCAACTGAAATTTTACCACCGTTATCAACTAATAAAACTCGATCAAATTCTACTTTAGAACCAGTTTCAGCTGATAATCTGTGTACAAATACCTTTTGGTCTTTTTGCACTTTGAACTGCTGCCCTGCTATCTCTACAATTGCGTACATATAGCTAATTTTTAAATTTAGGATTGCAAAGATACGATATTATCCTTATTCAGCAAACTAAATTACACGAATTATTTCTGTTGAGAACGATTGTATTTTATTTACTTGATTTTAGCTTAAGTAAACCCGGTAAATTAGCCAAAAGAATACCGAAGAGAATGATAAACATAGAGCCAATTTGCGCTGCTGTAATAACTTCGCCAAAACGCCAACCAATCAAAACCGAAACGATGGGCATTAAGTATGTCACACTACTTGCGAACAATGCCGATGACAAACGAATAGTAGCATTGAAGAAAATGGTAGCGATGGTTGTTCCAAATAGAGCGAGAACAATTATCGCGTATAGTCCATCAGAAGCTTGGTCATTTTCTAATATCACCGTTGGTGTGTCCGTCAATAAAAAAATTAAAAAAGCAGGTATCCAAATGAAAGACAAAGAAATGCTTGTGACTTGCATGGAGCTGTAGTGTTGTAATTTGTATTTTATGGTACTCAGGCTTATAGCGTATAATAGAGTTGCTGCAATTACAGCAAGAATATGCGTGGTATCGCCTGAAAGTGAACTTTGTTTTCCAGACAAAACAAGTAAAATAATTCCTACAGTGCCGATGCTTACTCCAATATATTGATAAGAATTTAGTCGTTGCTGAAAAATTAGTAATCCGAGAAGAATAGTGAAAATAGGCGTGAAACTATTTAGCATACCTGCAAGGCCGGATGTGATACCTGTTTCTGCAAACGTAAATAAAAACGCAGGTAAGAAACTTCCACAAGTTCCCACAATGGAGAAATAAAGAATGTCTTTCTTCGATTGGAGCGATTTCCATCCCTTGATTGCCCAGGGTAATAAAACACTTGAAGCAATCAGCATGCGAAGTGATCCAACTTGAGGAGCACTAAAAATTGGCTCGCCATTACTGCCATACATGCCTTTTTTCATCAATATAAATGAGCTTCCCCAGATGATGGAAAGGATAATCAATAGAATCCAGCTTTTAAGGGCGTTGGTCATGCATCAAAATTAAGTCAATTGAGTGGCAACATTTCTAATCATTTTAAAACTTGTAAACGTACATTGTGAATTACGTGTTAAAAAGTTCCCACAAACTCCCACCACAATCAAAAAAGTCAAATAAACAAAGGAATTAGCCATATTTTTTACTGTCAATTGAAACCAATATATTTGCTAAACGTAGGAAGTTATCAACAATTTAAAATAAAGTGGTAAAAAGTGGTAATTATTCCATTAATTTTACCCATTATTTAAGCTATGGCAGGATTAGTAGGAGAATTTGAAGTAAAACTTGACGAAAAAGGTCGGTTTTTATTTCCTTCCGGATTACGGAAGCAGCTTCCTACGTCGTCTCAGCGAGATTTCATGTTGAATAAAGGATTTGAAGAATGTTTGACCTTGTTTCCTCTTCCGGATTGGGAGCGAATAAGTGACAAGCTTTCGAAAATGAATTTATTTAAACCAAAGAACAGGATGTTCTACCGCTTATTTCACCAAGGGGCAAAACAGGTGACATTAGACAATGCCGGCAGGGTGTTAATACCTGTAGCGTTAATGGAGCGAGTAGGTCTGGAGTCGGAGGTTATGCTTATTGCATACAATGACAGAATTGAAATCTGGGACAAATCCAAATACTTCGAAATGATCGAAGGAAACATGGCTGATTTCGCCGATTTGGCGGATGAAGTAATGGGTGATTTGGACAATGGAGAATAATACGGCTTACCATATACCAGTGCTCTTTAATGAGTGTATCGATGGTTTAAAAATTAAGCCAGATGGTATATATGTTGATGTTACCTTTGGAGGTGGTGGACATGCTAAGGCTATTTATAAAGCTTTAAATACTCAAGGCAAGCTCTTTGCTTTTGATCAGGATCAAGCTGCTCAGCAAAATGTATGGGAAGCACCAAATTTTCAGTTAATTCCTGCGAATTTTAGCTATTTAAAAAATCATTTGAAACTTCATAATGTTCTGGCAATCGATGGGTTGTTGGCTGATCTTGGAGTTTCTTCTTATCAATTTGATGAGCCTGCAAGAGGATTTAGCATCCGTGAAAATGCTCGCTTAGATATGCGAATGAATCAGCAAGCAAAATTATCTGCCTATGAAGTGGTAAACCAATATGACGAAGAGCAGTTAATTCAAATTTTCAAGGTCTATGGTGAATTGCCTTCTTCGCGTGCTATGGCGGCAACTATCATTTCCAAGCGAGCAGATAATCCAATAGAAACCACAGTTGAATTAATGGAGGCATTGCGNNTGCGCCAAAGTTTAAAGATCATAAGTTCTATGCACAGGTTTTTCAGGCGATTCGAATCGAAGTTAATCAAGAATTGGAAGTGCTAAAATCAATGATCGAACAAGCTGCTGAATTGCTTAAACCGGGAGGAAGATTGGTGGTAATGTCATATCATTCTTTAGAAGATAGACTTGTCAAAAACTTCATGAAACGCGGTTCGTTTGATGGAA
>DORI01000052.1:0-3259 GCA_003512365.1 Crocinitomicaceae bacterium
GAAACCCGCCACATCGCCAATCTGCAAAACGTTAGCAGCAAACGGGTGACGAATACTTACATGAAATATATTTATTTAATATTGGGACTTTTCCTTTGCTCGTTTACGACTTTGCAAACTGGTGATAAGATTTCAAATATGCATTGGGACTTTGTTAAACTAAAAGACAGAACATCTGGAGAAAGCAACTATTTTAAGACAGAAAATGATCCTCACTTTTATATTCACGAGAAATTATTGAACGGCTCAAGTATTTGCAATGAAATATCAGGCTAAGTTAAGGTAAATAGCGACTTTGAAGTCGATTTTAAAGACATTGCCACCACGCTTGATGGTTGGGGTGACGAACATCAGAATCTCGAAAATTATCTAAATGAAAATACAATAAGACATACGGAATAAAAAATTTAAACTAAATTCAAAATAAAAACTGAACAATATAAATCATGAAGTCAATTCTAAATTTGATCATACTACTTTTACCAATTGTAACATTCTGTCAAACAAATCTTAATATTAATCCAGATCTTCTTCCTCATTTAGATAAAAAATTAGCTCCATTTTACCATGGAGTCGCTAGTGGTGATCCGACGCAAAATTCAGTAGTTATTTGGACAAAACTAACATTAGACAGATCAATTAAATCGTCAGAAATTAATTGGGAAATTGCAACTGATTCTTTATTTAAAAATGAAATACAAAAAGGAAAAGCTAAAACAAATGTAGATCAAGATTTTACAGTAAAAGTTTCTATCAACAACCTAAAACCCAATACTAATTATTATTATCGTTTTAAGTATCGAAAGTTTATATCAATAATTGGCCAAACTAAAACATTAATAAATTATTACGAACCATTCACAATTGCATTTGCATCATGCAGCAACTATGAGTGGGGTTATTTTAACAACTATAGATTTATTGCAGAAGATAAGAATATAGATTTAGTAGTTCACTTGGGTGATTATATTTATGAATATGCAGTTGGCAAATATGGAGATACGAGTATCGGTCGACTAAACATACCTAATAAAGAAATAATAAGTTTAATGGATTATAGAACAAGATATTCTTTGTATCGATTAGACAAGGATTTGATAAAACTTCATCAATTAAAACCGTTTATAACTACTTGGGATGATCATGAAATTGCTAATAATGCATATATGGATGGCGCACAAAATCATAATTCAAATGAAGGAGATTGGTATGCTAGAAAAGCAGCCGCTACGAAAGCCTATTACGAATGGATGCCTGTAAGTAAAAAAGCTGATAAACATTTATATCGTTCATTTGAAATAGGAAACCTAGTTAATCTAATTATTTTAGACACTCGAATTGAGGGCCGAACTATTCAAGCAGACAGCATTTCTTCAAATAATTTTTTAGATTCAAATCGAACTATATTAGGTAAAGAACAATATAATTGGTTAACAGAAAAAATCAACACTAAATCAACCTGGACCATAATTGGAAATCAGGTTCCGTTTGGTCCAATGTTTCAACCTAACCCTATAAAAGGGGCATTGTATATGGATGGATGGGATGGATATCCTTATGAGCGGGAGAAATTTATTCATTTTATTGAAAAAATAAAATTGAAAAATTTAGTAATGGTAACTGGCGATTATCATTCCTCATTTGCTATGGAATCAGATTTAAAAGGCACAAAAGAAACAAATGATAATATTGCTGTAGAGTTTATTGTAACTAGTATTACATCAGCAAATGATGATGAATATAACAATCCTGAAATAGTAAAAGAAGATAAAGAATTGTATTTAAAGAATAATCCGCATATGAAATATTGTAATAATGCCGACCATGGATATTTAGTCTTAAAAATAAACAAAGAAGAAATTATTGCAGAATTTATTTATGCAAATACTATTAAAAAACCAACCGCCACAAAAATAATAGAAAGGGTGTTTAGTGTAAAAAATGGCAGTCCGATTTTGATAGAAAAGTAACTAGAAAAAACAATAAAACCAAGACGTTCTGCGAAGCCAACGGGCTGACCACCCAATCTAACAAAAAATAGTATTTTAGAACTTTAAAAGTGGAGACCAGAGCCCACTCAAAAAAACGGGGCGGATACCGAAAAACTTTAGGTGTATGAATAATATTTATCTTTACGAAATGAGATACGAATCTGAACCAGAAACTTATAATATGCTTTTTGATTTATTAATTAATGATTTTAAGAGCTCAAAAATAATTAGGTCAACAGAGGACCGTGGAAAAGGCCGAGTTAATTACTACCTAAAGGTAAATAAAAAGCTAACCACGATTCTTTTTCTTTTATATATTGGTTTAACAGGCAATGCACAAAATCTTAGCGCAACTATCTCAGCGCAGCATGGAGCAGGATGCGATAATCAAAGCGGAATACTTACAGTATCAGCTAACGGAGGAAATGGAGCATATACTTATTTATGGACCGGTGGATTAACAACAACTACTATAACAGGTCTTGGAGCAGGAACGTATTCAGTTGAGGTCAACAGCGGAAGTGAAACAATCAACGTTTCATATACATTGAATCCTTTTGGAGTGCTGGATATGGATATCACCAATTCATGCAGCGGTAATCCAGGAAGTTTTCAGATTACAGCTTTAAGTGCACAGCCGCCTTGCGTAATCCTTTGGTATAATAGCAGCGGAACGCAGATCGGTTCATTCCCAAGCATCTATAACCTGCAGGCAGGAGAGTATTCTTATTCCCTAACAGATGCCGACGGATGTGTGGATTCATCTTCAGTGGTCATTCAGGCTTCCAACCCGGTCCTTGAAATGTTCGCAGCCGATTCTGTACTGTGTTATGGCGAAGCGACCGAGGTCTGGTTTACACCAGGTTTCATACTCTATGATGGATTATTTCCTGTTTATGATACTTCAACAGATACGTTGACATGGATTAATCAAATGTCGGGCAATTACTTACCGAATACAGGAATCGATCAATACGGATGCTGGGCTACTGTATCGAACGATCCTATTCTTTATTCACAGCCGGAACCCTGGCCAATGCTCACCATTTACAATTATGGCGATACTATTTCACTCGATTGGGGGATCGATGAGAATCCTGACCCTATTTATACATATAATTGGTACCTAGATGGAGTTTTGGTTGAGTCATATGCATACTCCTATCTAGCAGTTCAGGTATCTGGTACATATTCCGTTCAGAAAGTGAACCAATATGGCTGTTACAATACAGGAGTGATCAGTATTACCGTCGCTGGGATTATAGAAA
>DORI01000052.1:3265-8285 GCA_003512365.1 Crocinitomicaceae bacterium
AGAAAAATCAGAATCTCACATTCAGGTATTGGAAAATCCGGTTGCACAAGGGCATGATTGGAGCGTAAATTACTCCGGAGAAGACACTTGGTCGACAATGCTGTACAATTCAGTCGGACAACAGTTGCAGAAAGTTCTCCTCAGCTACGGTACGAACTGCTTCGGTAGCGGGCTTTCGAGCGGTATGTATTTTCTTCAAGTGGACGGCCGTTCATTTAAGTTACTTAAAGAATGATGTTTTAGTTAGATCCTAAGTTCTTAAATTGATGTTAAATAATCAGTTAATTCTTTCTTTTGAGATTAACAAACCAATTTGTGTTTTGGTAAAATGGGTTTTCTAAGCTGATGTTTTAGTTCTTAGATTTTGAAAGAATTTCGTATCTTTGCACCCCTTAAATCAGCAGAATGGCGGAGATTAAAAAACAAGATGCATTGGATTATCATTCCTCGGGAAAACCAGGGAAAATTGAAGTGGTTCCAACCAAACCCTATGCCTCACAACGCGATTTATCTTTGGCTTATTCGCCAGGAGTAGCAGAACCCTGCTTGAAAATTGCCGACAACAAAGAAGATGTTTACAAATATACCAGCAAAGGAAACTTGGTTGCAGTTATTTCTAATGGAACAGCAGTACTCGGATTGGGTGATATCGGCCCAGAAGCGTCCAAGCCGGTAATGGAAGGAAAGGGGTTGTTATTTAAAATATTTGCAGATATCGATGTATTCGATATTGAAATCGACGCAAAAGACCCAGAACTTTTCATTCAAACCGTTAAGGCTATTGCACCAACTTTCGGCGGGATAAATTTAGAAGATATAAAAGCACCAGAGGCCTTTGAGATAGAACGCCGGTTGAAGGAAGAATTGGATATTCCTATCATGCATGATGATCAACACGGTACTGCTATCATTTCTTCAGCCGCTTTGTTGAATGCCTTAGAGCTTGCAAAAAAGAAAATCGATAAAGTAAAAATTGTAGTTTCAGGAGCCGGTGCCTCTGCTTTGTCATGTGCGAAATTGTACCATTCTTTGGGAGCAAAATTGGAGAATATTTTCATGTTCGATTCAAAGGGATTGCTTACAAAAGATAGAAACGACCTCGATCCTATGAAGCAGTTTTTTGCCGTACATACCCGTTGGGTTTCGTTTGCAGATGCTTTCAAAAAGGCCGATGTTTTTCTTGGTTTGTCTCGCGCAGGACTCGTAAATAAAGAAATGATTGCCGCAATGACAAAAGATCCGATTGTTTTTGCTTTGGCAAATCCAGAACCTGAGATTTCTTTTAAAGAAGCGACATCTGTAAGAAAGGATATCATCATGGCTACCGGTCGTTCGGATCATCCTAATCAAGTGAACAACGTGTTAGGGTTTCCTTTTATATTTAGAGGAGCGTTAGACGTACGTGCTACCACCATCAACGAGGAAATGAAGTTGGCTGCCGTTAAAGCCATAGCCTCACTTGCTAAAGAAACTATTCCAGAAGAAGTTATCGAAGCTTACGGAGAGAAAAATATTTCGTTCGGCCGAGAGCAAATCATTCCGAAACCTTTAGATCCGCGGTTAATTTACTATGTCGCACCGGCGGTGGCTAAAGCTGCTATAGATTCTGGTGTCGCCAAAAGTCCAATTAAAGATTGGGACGAATACGAGCAAACACTGAAAAACAGGTTAGGTCTCGATAATAAGCTTTTGAGAAACATTACGTCAAAAGCACAAGCTAATCCAAAATCTGTAGTTTTCCCAGAGGGTGACAACGTCAAAATTTTGAAAGCGGCGCAACAGGCATACGAAGAAGGGGTAGCAAGACCAATATTACTAGGAAAGAAAAATCGAATTCAAGAATTAATAAAAGAATATGCCATCGAAATCCCAGAGTTGGTGATTATCGATCCAAAATCTGAAGAAGAAGAGAAACGCAGAATAGACTTTGGTAAAACCTTGTTCGAACGAAGAAAAAGAAAAGGCCTTACAGAATTTGAAGCGATTCAATTGATGCGTGAACGTAATTACTTCGGTGCGATGTTGGTGGACAAAGGAATAGCAGATGCAATGATTACGGGCTTAACAAGAAGTTACCGATCTTCGATAAAACCTGTTCTTCAAATAATTGGATTAGAAAAGGATGTGAAAGTTGTAGCTGGAATGTATATTTTAAATACGAAAAGAGGTCCTTTCTTTCTTGCAGATACCACCGTAAATGTAAACCCTACAGCAGATCAAATTGCCGAAATTACATTTAACGTGTCTAAGGTTATTCGTAAATTTAAGGTTACTCCGCGTATTGCATTGTTGGGGTATTCAAATTTTGGATCTTCTCCAGGTGAAGATTCTGAAAAAATGTCCAAAGCCGTTAGTATGTTGCATGAAAAACACCCTGCGCTTAACGTGGACGGAGAAATGCAAGCAAATTTTGCCTTGAATAGCGAATTGATGAACGAGAAATTTCCTTTCTCACAACTAGCCAATAAAGAAGTAAATACCTTAGTGTTTCCAAATTTGTCAGCAGGAAATATTACCTATAAAACTTTGCAACAAATGATGGATGTAGATGCCATTGGCCCAATACTCGTTGGTTTAAGAAAACCTGTTCACATTTTGCAATTAGGTTCATCAGTAAGGGAAATTATAAACATGGTAAAAATCGCCGTAATAGACGCTCAATCAAAGTAAGATGATAGGAATGTTAAATGGCCGAATGGTCGAAAAAAATCCCACGGAACTACTTGTAGATTGTGGAGGAGTGTGTTACGAATTGAAAATTTCGTTGAATACGTTTTCAGTACTTGGAGATGAGGAATCAGTTAGAATTTTCACGAAATTAATTGTGAGAGAAGATGCTCACATCCTCTATGGTTTTGCCTCGAAAGATGAGCGTGAAATGTTTAATTTTTTAATCAGTGTTTCGGGAATTGGTCCAAACACCGCTATGATCATGCTTTCGTCCTTGGTGCCTGAGGAGATTGCGCATGCAATTCAAACCGAAGATGTGGTAACCATACNNGAATTGGAGCGAAGACTGCGCAGCGGGTTACCATCGATTTGAAAGGAAAAGTGTTAAAATTCACAGGCAATACCGAAAATCTTTTTACTCAAAGCAATACAAACCGATTTGATGCGTTAACTGCTTTAGTTTCTCTTGGTTTTGATAAAAAATCGGCTGAAAAAGTGTTGGAGAGAATAGATACAGGAGATTTAAATGTTGAACAATTGATAAAAGAAGCATTAAGGCTTTTATGATTAAAATAAAAAGAAAGGGTAGCTTGATGTTGGCATTGGTAGGAGTACTATTGCTTTCTTCTCATGCACAAGCTCAGCTGAATCTACCTTTTCCGATCTATAACCCAATGAATCCTGGTCAAAATTTTCCTCAAAGTTTTGATCTTGGCGACCCGACTAATCTACAACAAGGAATCGTTTATGACCCTGAGACAGGTAAGTATATTTTTACAGAAACGATAGGAAACGGTTTATTTTACCGCTACCCCTCCATGATGTCACTGGAAGACTACCTCGAATTTCAGGAAAAAAAGTCTCAAACTTTAGATTGGCAAGAAATAATTGAAGAGGAAACAGCTGAAAATCGCCAGTTCGAGTTGCCTATTAAGGTTGGTAGTAAAATATTCGAAAACTTTTTTGGATCGGATGAAATTAAAATTATTCCGGGAGGAAATTTAGAAATTTCACTTGGGGCTAATCATTCAAGGGTAGATAATCCTATGCTTCCCCTTCGCCAAAGACGTATTACGCGCTTTGATTTTAATCAGAATATCAACCTTGATGTTACCGGCCAGATCGGAACAAAATTAAAATTAACCANNTGCGCTACAATTCGGCGGCTCAGTTCGACTTTAACAACTTTTCAAATATCAAACACACGGGTAGAGAGGACGAAATTCTACAAGAAATTGCACTAGGTAATGTTCAATTGAACTTGCCAACAACCTTGATTCAGGGATCGCAAACTCTTTTTGGAGTTAAAACACAATTAAAATTCGGACGTGCCACTTGGGATTTAATTGCAGCGCAGAGCAAAGGAAAACGAACAGAAATTNNNNGGCGCAAGTGCAGGATTTTCAGTTGTCGGCGGATAATTATGAACAGAACCGTCATTATTTCTTAAATCTATACCATCAACAACATTACGACACCGCAATGTCATCACTTCCCGTTGTGAATTCTACTGCTTATATCACACGAATTGAGGTTTGGATTACAAACAGGAACAGTTCGACTGAAAATACCCGAAACGTACTTGCATTTGCGGATTTAGGTGAGGCCTTGCAAACGAATTGCCAAGGTTCGCCTGGAGCCTATTCTTCATCCTCCATTTTACCGGATAACCAATCCAACGGGTTATATAATTGGGCGGCAAACCAACCACTTATTCGTGGTTTTGCAAATGCAGTTTCAACGTTGTCCTCTCAAGTTACTGCGCCAGGACCGTTTCAGCAAGCCATTCATTATGAAAAAGTAGAAAATGCTCGCAAACTTGGGGAAAATGAGTTTACCTATAATGCTTTGTTAGGTTATATTTCTTTAAATAATAGTTACAACAACGACGAAGTTATTGCCGTAGCCTATGAATATACCTATAACGGGGAAACATTTCAAGTAGGTGAGTTTTCTACAGATGGTTCAAGCGGGCAGGATGCATTGATTTTAAAGATGTTAAAGCCAACTATTACGATTCCAAATAATAAGGTTTGGGATTTGATGATGAAAAATGTGTATTCTATTAATGCCGCCCAAGTTGATCAATCTGGTTTCAGAGTTGATATTTTGTACAATAACCCGGATCAATCAGTACTGATTCCATTTTTACCCTACGAAGGAGTTAATTCCGTGCAAACAGTTACTCTGTTAGAAATGGATAAGCTTAATCAAAACAGCCAGCCTTTTTCTGATGGTGTTTTTGATTTCGTTCCAATGAATCAAGTAGGAAACAAAATTGACAACGGTGGAACAATTAACAGAAAATCAGGTAGGATTTATTTTTCAACCGTTGAACCGTTCGGAAAAA
>DORI01000141.1:0-5131 GCA_003512365.1 Crocinitomicaceae bacterium
ATAATTCAATTTTTAAAAAAATTAAGCAAAACAAGTTTGTAAAATTTGTCGGAATTTCAAAAGTTATTTCTTTAGTTGATATTTTTTTTTCCTCCCAATTTTTATTTCTATCCCAGTACAAGTTCCTTAAATCCAAAGCCGCTGAAGTTCTTGCTGACGATCCTGATAACTGGATAGTTGTTATTTCGGCTGGTCCTCACCAAATTTTTCATTTAGGATATTTACTAAAAAAACAATTTAGCAATTTGATTTGGATTGCCGACTACAGGGATGAATGGAATTCAAGACCTTCTTTCGAAAAGAAATTTAACATTATAAAAATAGTAAATAGTCAATTTGAAAAAAAATGGTTATCAAATGTTGAGTTTTTTACATATGTGAATGATGAATATCTTGAGAGAATTGAACAATTTGTTAGCAAGAAAGGGCATGTAATTGAGAATGGTTACAATGAACCGATTCCATGTGAAAATGAAGTGGTGGATTTGAAAACGCTTTCCTTTACTTTTTTGGGAACATTGTACGGCCATCAGGAAATTTATTTGACTTCCAACCTGTTACAATCATTTCAAAAACATCATCCAAAACTCAGCTTAGAACTAAATTTCATAGGTATTTCCATACAAGATAAACAGGTAGAAAGGGTAAGAAAGCAATTTTCATGGTGTCAAGAGTTAATGATCAGAGAAAGGTTAGATTCAAGTGAGATAAAGCCAATAATTGCTAGAACCGATATTTTTTTAATGTTTCCAATCCAAAAAATGAAAGGCGTTATTCCAACAAAAGTATACGATTACCTACCTTATAGAAAACCAATTTTGTTTTATCCAAATGATGAAGGAAGAATAGCTGAAGTTTTAAGAAAAACTGGTTTAGGAATTACTGGTAATAAGCCTGAAAGCGTATACCTACAGTTAGAAAANNTATACTTGAGGGAAAAAAAATACTAAAAGAAAAAATCGATATTTCAAATTATTCTCGAGAGCACTATTCTAAAAAATTAATGAATCTATTATTAACTATTCAGAATGCTCCCAATGATAACAAAATTTACTCCTCTTCATTTCAAGCATTGAAGTTCGAAAAAAAACTTATACAAATAAGGGAGGAGTCGAAAACTGGTTTAAAAAAAATTTTAATAATCTCATATTTTGCACCACCTGCAAATTTTGTGGCCTCTGAACGAATTTCTTCTTGGATGAAAGATCTACCTAAATTTGGCATTTACCCAGTTTTATTGACAAGGCACTGGACAGATGAACAAACTTCTATGGATACTACAGATGTAGTGATGAGGTACCAACAAATTACTGGTCCTACAAGTCAAACCCACAAAATTGCGATTAAAAAAACCATTTTAGAAAAATTAGGACTTACAAAATTCAAATACCTAAGAAAGACAAACAGCATTTTGGTTTATTTAAAACTGTATTTAATACCAACACTCTCTTTCAATAAGAAATTTCTCAAAACAGCAATAAAGATAATTAAAGATCAAAATATCGATAAAGTAGTTATTAGTGGCACTCCTTTTTACTCTTTTTGGATTGGATATAAATTAAAACAATGGAATTCAAATATCCAGTGGTATCCCGACTACCGCGATACTTGGAATTCTATTCCAAATAAGGAAAAGTTTGTTTTGATTAAAGATTTTTTTCTCAGAAAAATAGAAATCAAGAAAGAGAAAAAATGGACGACTAACGCAAATATGTTCTTTACTGTTTCTGAAGATTGGAAACAATCAATAAGTTCATTAATCGGTAAAAAAGGGCTTGTAATCATGAATGGATTTGATAAGCCCCTAGATGAAATAATTCCAGTGAAAATTCCAAGGAAAGAAAAATCTTTGGTAATTACCTATGCAGGTACATTATACCCTTCACAAGATATCTTCAGATTGTTAGACGCAGTTTCTGAACTTATAACCTCAGAGCGGATGAATATTAAAGTTAATTTAATTGGAACAGATTCGATATTCAATATGAAAACAAAATTATTGGCGAGGTATGAAAAATTAAATCATGCGTTTAACTTTAGTACTCGCATTTCTAAAAGTGAGTTAGAGATTATTTATCAAAGCAGTGATTTATTATGGCTCACCTCTTTTACTAATATTCCTGGATGGTATCCCGTAAAATTATTTGATTATGCATCAACAGGAGTTCCAATTTTGTTATTTCCTACAGATAACGGGGTAATGCAAGAGTTTATTTCAAGAACGAGAACCGGTTTTTCCTTCAGCGACTCAGAGAAACTAAAAAAATGGATTAAAAACATATACTGCAATCCTCAGTCAACAATACTTGATATTAATTACGATGAATTGGGTAAATTTCAAAGGATCACTTCTATTGAAAAACTGGCAAAGTTTTTAAATAGGGAATCTTGATTTTCCATGTCAGAGTTACAATTGAATTTTTGTCACAATGCAATTTCATGATAAATTTCTTTCTTCATTTAGGATTATATCACATCACCAATGCCTAAACTAGTAAAAAATAGAAAACGCAAGAAACAGATAATAAATTGCACAGCATTTAGTTAATATGTAAGTATTATTTGGATAGATGCATGTAAAATTTCGACTTGAACGTAGCTTGATAATGAAACAATAAAAATCCAATCCAATTAGTATCGCTTAAGTCAATTCAAGGAAATTTCTTAATACCTCAAGTCCTTGATCGTGACTTTTTTCTGGATGGTACTGAACGCCAAAAATGTTCTTTTTTTCAAAACCTGACACAAAACGCCTTTCATATGTTGTGAAATGCAATACCACTTCTTTTTCTTTTGGGATCTCTGAGTAATAACTATGTACGAAGTAAAATTCTTTTTCAAGGTTATCTAATAGCTTACTATTTTCTGATACTACAGAATTCCATCCGATATGTGGGACTTTTACGGTTGAAAAATTTGTCGGATTAAATCGGACAATTTTCGTATTGACCCACCCTAGTCCCTCGGTATTTCCCTCCTCACTGAACGAGGTCATCAATTGCATTCCCAAACAAATCCCAAGAATTGGTTTTTGCTCATTTTTCACAAATTTATGCAATGCATGGATTAAACTTTTTTCTTCTAGCTTCTGCATTGCCTTACCAAAATGGCCAACTCCCGGTAAAATTAATTGATCACAATTAGGAATATCTTCTGAATGCTCAATAATTTTGAATTCTGCATTTAATAATTGCATCTTTCTCTGTATTGAATGCAAATTCCCCATACCATAGTTGATAATTCCTACCATGGGTACAAAAATAAAAACTTTTCGAAGCCGTTTCTGAGAAAAAAGTAACCATACACCCCTAATAAAGTTCAATTTTTTTATTATTAATAAGATACACGTATCTTTGATAATCTTTTATGTATCGCCCGAGAATTATACCTGTTTTATTGCTCAAAAATAAAGGATTAGTTAAATCAATTCAGTTTAAAAACCACAGATATATTGGCGATCCAATGAATACAGTGCGAATTTTTAATGAACTGAAAGCAGACGAAATCATTTTTTTAGACATCGAAGCCACAAAAGATGGTCGATGTGTGGATGTTCAACTTATTAAAGACATTGGTGAAGAGGCAAATATGCCGTTTGGAGCTGGTGGTGGGATTAAATCGCTTTCACAAATCGAGAAAATTATACATGCTGGGGCAGAGAAAGTTGTGATTTGTTCAGAAGCCATACATAGACCTGAATTTATTAACGAGGCAAGCAGGGAATTTGGCGCATCGACCATTACTGTTTGTATGGATGTAAAGAAATCAATTTTTGGAAAATTAAAATTACACAGCTTTTCAGGGAAAAAATCTCACCAGATTAATTTAACAGATTTTGCAAAGAAAATGGAAAATTTTGGTGCTGGAGAATTAATCATTCAATCAATTAATTTAGATGGAAAGATGTGTGGTTACAATAGAGATTTTACAACTGAAATAGCTCAGAGCGTAACAATTCCAATTACTGTTTTAGGCGGTGCCGGTTCGATGAACGATATAAAAGCGCTACACGATCAATACCCCTTCAATGGATACGCAGCAGGTTCACTCTTTATTTATCAAGGAAAACATAAAGGTGTGTTAATCAATTATCCCAATCAAGATAATATAAAAAGAAGTATTTCAGTTGTTAAATGATAAGTGCAAGTAGAGTTTCGTTAGTTGTTCTTTTTTAGCAGAAGTAACCGCAAGATTAATTTAATTACACTACTTTTGCACACATTGAATGAACTTGACAAAATATGCCATCGATGTGTAATGGATACCACAGATCCTATCGTCAGATTTAATGATGCAGGAAATTGTAACCATTGTTCAGAATATTTGAATGTACGTGCGCTTCACAGCTATAAAGGAGAAGAAACGGATCTTCAATTTAAAGCTTTAATAAACGAAATAAAATCAGGAAATAAAGGTCGTCAATACGATTGTGTTGTTGGCTTAAGCGGAGGTATTGACAGTTCATACGTTGCCTATATTGCAAAAAAAAATGGTTTACGCGTTTTGGGTGTTCACATGGATAATGGTTGGAATTCAGAAGAGGCAGTACAAAATATTCGGAACATCGCTCAAATTCTAGGAATTGATTACGAAAGTTATGTGTTGGATTGGGAGGAATTCAAAGAAATACAATTGGCTTTTTTAAAAGCATCTGTTCCTGAAGCTGATACCCCAACAGATATTGCCATTTTATCTTGTTTACACAAAGCTGCACATAAGTATGGTGCCAAATACATTATCAGCGGCGGTAATTTTGCAACAGAAGGAATTCTACCCAAACATTGGCACTACAATGCAAAGGACCTAACATATTTCAAACATATTCACAAAACTTTTGGAAAAGGGAAAATGAAAACTTTTCCAACTTTTGGCTTTCGAAGCGAAATGTACTACAAGATGGTGAAGAAAATCAAAATGGTTTATCTGTTGAACTATGTTCCTTATAACAAAATGGAGGCTATTTCACTTTTAGAAAAGGAGTTGAATTGGAAAAATTACGGCGGGAAGCATTATGAGTACAAGTATACTGGATTTATTCAGTCCTACTATTTATTTAAAAAATTCAACATAGATTACCGAAGAGCGACTTTATCATCCCAGATTTGTGCAGGATCGATTTCCAGAGAAGAAG
>DORI01000141.1:5219-11539 GCA_003512365.1 Crocinitomicaceae bacterium
ACCACATTGGTACCACGACTATCCAAATGACGAAAAGTGGCTAAATTACGTCTACGATACTTACCGTAAGGTTTTCAAAAAGGAAAAACTCGCTAGTTTTTAATAAATCTTTCTCAAAAATAAAAGAAAGACGTGGGAAGTGATCTTCCTTTCTTTCCTGTTTGTCGACAAAGTCAAATTAGGAGTGAATTATATATTTTCTTCCTCCCTTGAGGGAGNNTTCTTCCTCCCTTGAGGGAGGATCGAGGAGGGAGACGTGTTAGCACCTTGATTTTATATTATCACCCCACTTATTCTCCCCTCTAGGGGAGAGATCGATTTTTCTTCCTCCCTTGAGGGAGGACTGAGGAGGGTGACAGGTTAGCACCTTGATTTTATATTATCACCCCACTTTTTCTCCCCTCAAGGGGAGAGATCGATTTTTCTTCCTTCCTTGAGGGAGGATCGAGGAGGGTGACATGTAAAAACAATCTTAAATTATCACCCCATTCTGACGGAGTCTGATACTCATCAGAGTCCTCATCCCCCTCAATCTCCCTTCGAAGGGGGAGTGCATTTAAGTAAAAACTCCTTCAAATCCTTGCAAATCTGTTCAACATCCTGAACGTGCAAGTCAGTAAATAAAGGAAATCGCACCAAACCATCCGAAAAACGTTCAGCATTGGGTAAGGAAATTTCCGGATTTCGACTGAGATAATATTTGGATTGATGCAATGCCTGGTAATGAAAAGCGAGCTGAATATCTTTTTTGGCCATGAAGGCTATGAGTGAATCGCGAGTTTCTTTTGAGTGACAGACAATAAAAAAACCATGACCATTAGCCCTTGAATGAGCTGGAATATTGGGTCTTTCCACTAAAGAGGATTGAATCTTTTCAAATTCACATGCATACGAATTCCATATTTCCATTCTCTTCTTTTGAATAAAATCGATCTCTTCCAGTTGAGAAAATAAATAAGCTGCCGTAATCTCATTTGTTGCAAAGGAACCACCAATGTCTACCCATTCATACTTGTCGATAGCACCGTTCAGAAATTGCTTGCGATTGGTGCCCTTGTCTCTAATGATTTCTGCCCGCTCAATAAATTTTGGGTCATTTACCACTAATAATCCTCCTTCTCCGCATGAAATATTCTTCGTTTCGTGAAAAGAAAAGGCAGCAAAATGTCCAATACTCCCGATGTACTTGTTTTCGTAGGTGTTATCAATTGACATTGCGGCATCTTCAATTACATATAAATGGTATCGCTCAGCAATTTCCATGATGCGTTCCATATCACACGAAACTCCGCCATAGTGCATCGGAACAATCGCCTTGGTATTTGGAGTAATGAGCTTTTCAAGTTTATTTGGATCTAGATTCGGAAATTCTGTACACGCATCTGCGAATACAACTTTCCCTCCCAATTTTTCAAATACATTCGCCGTACTCACATACGAGTAGGAAGGCACAATGATTTCATCGCCAGGTTTTATGTCTATAAGTAATGCGGCCATTTCTAGCGCTGTGGTGCAGGAGGTTGTCAGTAAAGCACGCTTGAAACCATAACGATCCTCAAAAAAATGTTCGCATTTCGCCGTGAATTTTCCATTGGAAGCTATTTTTCCAGATGAAATAACTTCTTGGAGATAAGAAATTTCATTCCCTGTGACGTATGGCTTATTAAAAGGAATCATAGCGTAAACGAAGATACTTCAAAGTAAACAACAATTTCTTTAGATTTTTCAGGAAAGACATAATTTCCTTTGCCTTTTATTTTCTTCATTAAAAAATGAGTACATTCAACACAATATTAGCTGTCCAGGATACTTAATTTAACGAATTCCACCTATGAAATCAATCTTTTCCATAATAAGTCTTCTTACAGCTACAATACTATACGGTCAGCAATACAGGTATTGGGAGCAAAACTCACAATTTTACGCGAGAAATTTTAGCACTACTTTAGACGGTGGATTTATCGTTTCGGGTTACGCAACAACCCAATTCGGACAAAACAATTATGTGATAAGTTTCGTTTGTTACAGCGATTCTTCAGGCCAACATCATTGGGAAAATTTGTACACAAACTTTACGGATACTTTCTCTTTTGAAACGGTTGCTCAATTGCCAGATTCTAGTTTCATTGTTGGGGGAAAACAATTTAATCCTATTACAAATCAATTAGGTGGAGCTTTATTAAAGTTAGATTCTCAAGGAAATGAAATTTGGAAGAAATCCATTTCGGATAGCTCAGGTGCTGAAATTGTCATTTCTGATTTTTTTATTGATACCGACACTTCATTTTTTTTAGTCTCCACGAAAACTGGATCCTCAGAGGGAAATCTTATTATGCAAATGGATACATCGGGAAACATCTTGTGGCAGAAGAGTTTTGAAGCTTCAGGAGTAGAAAAAATAGAATTCAATGCGATTAAACAAGCAGCTGACAAATCTATTTTCATTGCCGGCACGCTTATTTCGGGGAGTGATCAAGCTGGCGTTTTGATGCGATTAGATTCGCTAGGAAACCTACTTTGGATCAAAAAAAATGCCTACCCCAACTCAAATTTCACCGACCTTCTTATTGATAACAATCATTTGTTTTGTAGAAATTCAACCACTAATTTCGGAGATGTAATACTAAGTTCTTTTGATTATAATGGCAATGCCCTTTGGAGTAGGAAGGTATGGGAAGTTGATGTCACTTCTTTTCCTTTAGACTTGAGTAGAAGAGAACTTTCTTTTGATTTAGATTCTAATATTATTGCGCACTGCTCTAATTATTCTTATAGCATTTTCAGTCGTTTTTCTCGAGAAGGCAACCACTTAGATGCTTTTGCAGGATTAGGCGTTTCTCAAGGTATTGAGTTCTATCCAAGTGGTTCGTGTGCATTGTTGATGAGTGGCCCTGCAATGGGACTTAAAAGTTTAGAACTATACAACAGGCATTTTGCCGTTACGCGTTTTGAAAGTTTTAACTCTTTACCAAACCAATGTTTCTGGGGATATCAAATCCAACATTCTCAAATTTCGGATAGTACCACTTCAATTAGTGTCATTCCGAGTTCAAATTATACCGTTTCAACTGC
Source organism: Crocinitomicaceae bacterium (assembly GCA_003512365.1). Lineage (GTDB taxonomy): Bacteria > Bacteroidota > Bacteroidia > Flavobacteriales_D > Crocinitomicaceae > UBA952. Next base: position 8,292 of record DORI01000141.1, read on the forward strand.
CATGATGGAGAATGTTTCCGCTTTCCTATCAATTGATAACAGCTGTGTGGATTTTATTGGGAACGTAAATGAAATGGTTAACAATGATTTTGAAATTTCTCCAAACCCTTCAAACGATAAGGTTCAATTGATCATCAACGCAGGAGGTAAACTCCCGAGTATAGGTTATTTGATGGACGCACTCGGAAATGAAGTGATGCATTTTGAAATCAATTCTTCAGAAAAAATAGTTGACGTGTCTGGCGTTAAAACTGGAATCTATTGGATGAAAATTGGAGAAGCATCAAAGAAACTTGTAATTCTGTAGATCAATTTGAAGACTATTACAAAATCCTAACGAATTACCTAATTTTGCACTAATGTCTTTTTCAACTGATACGATTTGTGCATTGGCAACTGCTAATGGAGTCGGAGCGATTGCTGTCATTCGTGTTTCTGGACAAGATGCCATTAAACAGGTGAATTTGTGTTTTTCAAAAAATGTTTCAACTGTTCCTTCTCACAGCGTACATTTTGGTAATTTTCTATACGAAAACGAAATTATAGATGAAGTATTAGTTTCTGTTTTTGCCCATGGAAAAAGTTTTACTGGAGAGGAATCGGTTGAAATTTCGTGTCATGGCTCACCGTTTATTCAACAGCAAATTCTCAGAGCGCTAGTTTCTGCAGGTTGTCGCATCGCTGAACCTGGAGAATTCACGAAGAGGGCATTTCTAAATGGAAAAATGGATTTATCACAAGCGGAAGCAGTATCCGATTTGATAACGTCACAAACCAAGGCTATGCACCAAATGGCGTTGAGTCAACTTAAAGGTAAATTTTCAAATGAACTGCAGCAATTACGTGAACAACTCATTCATTTTGCTAGTTTAATAGAATTGGAATTAGATTTTGCTGAAGAAGACGTGGAATTTGCGGATAGGTCTGCGTTAACAGTTCTTGTGAACGAGGTTTTAGCGAAAATACGAAGACTAATTCAGTCCTTTGAATTGGGGAACGCCCTCAAACAAGGAGTTCCAATAGCTATTGTGGGTGCACCAAATACCGGAAAAAGCACTTTGCTAAATCAATTTCTTGGAGAGGATCGAGCAATTGTTAGTGACATTGCAGGAACTACACGTGATGTAATAGAGGAGGTTTTGGTAATTGATGGAATAACATTTCGCTTAATTGACACTGCAGGTATTCGTGAGACAAAAGAAAAGATTGAAGCCATGGGAATAGAACGTTCCAAGCAAAAGATTGAACAGTCGCAACTGGTTATTTGTCTCGCGGATGGTTCACGGGCTGAAGAGGTGGAACAGGCAGCTCATTGGACAGCCACATTACAACTTCAATTTCCAGAAAAAAAGATGTTTTTTGTGGTGAACAAACAAGATATTACCACTTCAACACCAATGTGTGATTTTATTATTAGTGCAAAAACAGGGGAGGGTTTAGATGCTCTGAAATTGGCATTAGTGGAAGAGGTGAAACAAGATTTTGATTTTGCCAACGAAACTATTATTTCTAATTCAAGACATTTGGAAGCTTTGCAGCTCACCAAAAACTATTTAAGTGCGACACAACAAGGATTAAAGCAGCAGATTCCTGCAGATTTAATTGCAATGGACATTCGCGCTGCCATGCGTTCCTTAGGCAACATTACGGGCCAAATAGAGGTGGATATAGATATTCTTGGGAATATCTTCAGTAAGTTTTGTATCGGAAAGTAATTCTGTTTTTTTTCGTTCTTCAATTTAAAATCAGGGGATTAATCACTTGGTTCATTTCAAATTCGCATAATTGTTAAACTTTTCAAGAATAATTTATGAAGTCCATGTAAATCGTCAAACTAAAGTGGACCGATAGAAGGTATATTGCTAGAAGGAGTTTTCAAATAGCTAAACCAGTATTTTTATCAATAATTGGTCGTTCTCTTTACTAACTTTTAAAAGATTATTTTTGGTTAAGGTTTTTATGGACGTATCCCAAACCTTGTTGCTGATGTCAAACTTAGCTCGTAATGCTGACAGTGGCATTTCTCCATGAGACTTCATCACCTCAAAAATCTCTTTTTCTTGATCGTTTAAAGTCACTTTAGATTTACTTTCCGGACGCATTTGCGGGAAGAACAACACTTCTTGAATGGACGGGTTGTTGGTAAGATACATGATTAATCTATCCATTCCAATACCTAAACCACTTGTTGGAGGCATTCCATATTCCAATGCCCTTAAGAAATCTTGGTCGATAAACATCGCTTCGTCGTCTCCTCGCTCTTGTAACTTTAGTTGTTCTTCAAAACGCTCACGTTGATCAATTGGATCGTTCAATTCGGAATATGCATTCGCAATTTCTTTTCCGCACACCATTAATTCAAATCGTTCTGTCAAAGTTGGGTCTTCACGGTGTACCTTGCATAACGGCGACATTTCTTTAGGATAGTCTGTTATAAAAGTGGGTTGAACGTAATTTCCTTCACATTTGCCACCAAAAATCTCATCGATTAACTTACCTTTTCCCATGGTTTCATCCACCTCTAATCCCATTCCTTTTGCAGCTGAACGTAATTCTTCTTCAGATTTTCCTTGGATATCAAAACCTGTGAAATCTATGATCGCCTGACGCATGGTTACACGCTTGTATGGGGCTTTAAAGTCTATGGTATGCTCTCCGAAAGTGCATACTGTTGTTCCATTAACAGCAACAGCACAATATTCTAATAATTGTTCTGTGAACGACATCATCCAGTTGTAATCTTTGTATGCCACATAAATTTCCATCGCGGTAAACTCCGGATTGTGTGTTCTGTCCATTCCTTCATTCCGGAAATTCTTCGAAAATTCATACACGCCATCAAAACCACCAACAATCAATCGCTTTAAGTACAACTCATTTGCAATTCTCATGTACAAGGGAATATCAAGGGCATTGTGATGGGTAATAAAAGGTCTAGCAGAAGCTCCACCAGGAATCGATTGAAGCACAGGGGTTTCAACTTCCATATAACCGGCATCGTTAAAAAATTGACGCATGGCATTGAACAATTTTGTTCTTTTCACAAAAACATCCTTAACTTTTCGGTTCACTACTAAATCTACGTAGCGCTGGCGGTAGCGTAATTCAGGATCAGTGAAAGCATCGTGCACTTTCCCATCTGCGTCTATTTTCGGAAGTGGTAAAAGGCGTAATACTTTTGATAAGATAGAAAATGAGGTAACATTTACTGATATTTCTCCCACTTGTGTTTTGAATACAGTTCCATG
>DORI01000246.1 GCA_003512365.1 Crocinitomicaceae bacterium
CCACAAACGTTATTAAGGAGCCAATTGTAGTTGCAAACCCAGGAGATGAAATAATTGAAATGGATCGCATGCGAAAGCTAATTGCCGAACATATGGTTATGTCTAAGCATGTTTCACCACACGTAACATCATATGTTGAAGCAGATGTTACCAATATGGTGTTATGGAGAAATAAAATCAAGAAAAAATTCCAAGAAAGAGAAGGTGAAAATATAACCTTTACACCTATTTTGATGGAAGCAATAGCGAAAGCAATTAAAGATTTTCCGATGATAAACGTTTCTGTTTCTGGAACAACTATTATTAAAAGGAAAGATATTAATATCGGAATGGCAACAGCTCTTCCTTCTGGAAATTTAATTGTGCCAGTAATTAAAAATGCGGATCAACTTAATTTGGTAGGCTTGACAAAAGCTGTAAATGAGTTGGCGAATAATGCGAGAAATAACAAATTAAAACCTGAAGATATTCAAGGTGGTACATATACGGTAACAAATGTTGGTTCATTCGGAAACGTGATGGGTACGCCAATCATTAATCAACCACAAGTTGCCATTTTAGCTTTGGGTGCTATTCGAAAGGTTCCTGCAGTTATTGAAACCCCAGATGGCGACTTCATAGGCATTCGTCACAAAATGTTCCTCTCCCATTCGTATGACCACCGCGTTGTCGATGGAGCACTCGGTGGGCAATTTGTTCGAAAAGTTGCTGACTATTTAGAAAATTTTTGTTTAGATCGAGAAATTTAAATACCTTTAAAATCAATTACAGCTATGAAGAATATCATTTTAACAAGTTTATTAACAGTACTTATCGGAATATGCAATGCTCAAATTACTGAGGCAGAAGTGAAATCAATGATCAAAAACGCAAGTGAAAAAGAACTTGTAATACATAGTTCTCAATTTTTACAAGAAAATTTTTATCATTTTGCAGATTTGGCGACATCAAGATTACTAGAAATATCCCCTGAAAATCCAAATTACAATTACAGAAAAGGGTTTATTCTTATTTCGAAAGAAGATAACCCAAAAGAAGCAATAAAATATCTATCGAAATGCACAAAAAAAATTCAAAAGAACTTTGATGCCTATTCAAAAAGTGAAGATGCAGTTCCAGCAGATGTCTTTTTCCATCTAGGAAGAGCATATCATTTGGAAGAAAAAATTGATTTAGCTGTTGAAAACTATTCCAAGTTCATCGAGCTGTCACATCCGAAATCAGAATTAATCGCAGATGCGAAAATTAGACTCGCTCAATGCGAAGTGGCTCGGAAATTAATGAAGTCACCAAATAAAAATGCACCAAAGAACTTAGGTCAAAACATAAATTCAACATTCTCAGAGAATAGGGCAATAATTAGTTTAGATGGTAAAAAATTGTTCGTATCATCAGGAAGACCTTGGTCAAATAACTCGAACGATAATAGTAAGGATGTCTTTTTTTACAACTACAAGAACGACGTTTATTCATCAACAAAATTGACTGATGTATCTTGGTCAACACTTCTCAAATATCCATTCAATAGCGCAGAAATAAACGAAGATGCTTCTTTCGTGAGTAACGATGAGAGGCTCATCTTTCTGAATAATGAAAGCTCCGGAAAGGGAGATATATTTAGCACTAATTTTTCAAACAACCAGTTTCAAACTCTCAAATCATTAGGTTTTTCGGGAATAAATACGACAAATCGATGGGAATCTGATTATACAGAATCGATTGACGGTACATTAAGGTTTTTTGTTTCTGATAAAATGGGCAAGAAACGAGATCTTTATTTTAGTGAATTAGTTAATGGAAATTGGAGCGAACCTCAAAATCTTACGCAGATTAACACTGAAAGTGATGAAGTATCTCCATTCATTAGTTTTGATAACAAAAGATTATTCTTCTCAAGTAATTCAAAGGAATCTATGGGTGGTTTTGATTTATTTGTTTCTGAACGCAATGAGAATGGAGAATGGCAAACACCGAAGAATTTGGGTTTCCCAATAAATAGTGTTGGAGAAGATTACTCCTTTTCGCAGAATGCCAGTGGAACTCATAGCGTGTTCATTTCAACTCGAAAAGAGAGTATGGGAAAGCAAGATGTTTTTGAAATTACTGAATCCAACTCAGTTGTAAATTCTGCATTTCTAAATGGCAAAATTTTGAGTCAAAAAAATAAAGAAATTCCGGAAAATACATATGTCTCAGTTAAATGCTTGAATTGTGCAGACAATACAGAGAAGCAACTATTTGCTAGAGTTACTGATGGATATTTTGGAATGAAATTGGAAAAATGCAAAGAATATGAATTAACTTATTTCTACGACTCCTCTACAAAAAATCCATACAGAGAAAAATTCACTACAAAATGTGATAACGCCTTTGAAGAGATAAATAAAACGGTGCTTTTGATCGAAGATTCAAAAGTGATTGTTCCATTAAATAAATACAGCTTTACTCTTTCTGTAATTGACAAGATAAGTTCATCACGACTAAGTAACGTTGATTTGTTGATTAAAGAAAATGGTGTTTCTAAAACATACACCACAAATTCAAACGGTGAAATAACTTTCAATTTAAATGAAAACATTGTTTTCGGTGATGATTTAAACGTTGAGGTTTCTGTTTCAGACCAAAAATACGAAAAAGTAAATTTTTCAATTGCCAAGAAATTAGCTTATGAACAAAACTTAAGAGAAACAA
>DORI01000272.1 GCA_003512365.1 Crocinitomicaceae bacterium
TGCCTTGGCAAGGTCTTTAAAATCTATAGAAGTTGTACAAAATAAACTTGGAGAGAAAACACATTCCTTAGTTTCTGGAGCAGTGCTAAATGAAATCGAAAGAGGTATGATAGAAGACTCAATCAAATGGCTTCAGCGACAGTTAATTGAAATTGAGTCAAACAATTCTTCTCTATCTGCTAAATTGATGTCCTACACAAATCAGGCGCAATATGAAACTATGGTCACGCGAAATATTCAACCTATAATTAATACAAGTAGTCCTGAGGAGATATCAAGTTTTAGTTTAAAGAAAAATGAATCTATTTCGTTTGAGAAACCATTACCAATTGGTGAAAGAAAACTAAATGGATTAGTGTTTCGCGTTCAAGTTGGTGCCTTTAGAAAAACGGTACCACCAAACTTGTTCAGAGAATTTACACCCGTTAATGGCGAGGTGATTCCTAATGGCTTGACCTGTTACATGGCGGGATATTTTAATAATTCCAATACAGCTATAAAGGCAAGAAACGATATTCGTACTCTTGGTTATTCCGATGCTTTTATTGTAGCCTATTGCGATGGTAAAAGAATTCCTTTTGAACAAGGACAGGTATATGAGCAAAACAAGCAATGCATTAGTTTATCTGAAAATGATTTAACTATTCAATTACAAAACCTATTAAAGAATGATGTAATAAGTGAATCTTCAAATAATTCAAATAGAGAAGTTTCGACACTGACAAAAGATGAATTTGGTGTTGAAATAGCTGGAAATACGGATTATTTATATTTTTCAGTTCAGGTAGGTGTATTCAATCGATCACTAAATCCGGTCCGTTTGAATGGAATAACTGACTTAATCATTCATAAAGCCGAAAATGGTCAATTGCGTTATTCTTCTGGTCGCTTTGATAATATTAACGAAGCAAAAAATAGAAAAAATGATGTCAATACAAAAGGAATTACGGATGCATTTATCGTAGCTTACTACAAGGGCAAAAGAATTTCGTTTGGAGATGCACAAGCAATGATAGATCGAAATTCTGAAATTGTAAAGTCTAATATTAATTCTAATAATAACACGGAAGCTACTTCAATAAACCAGTTGCCAGGAATTCAGTCTAATTTAGATTTTAGTGTATTGAAACCGAGAATTGTAAAGATGAAATATTATTATGAAAAGGAACTAAAGGAGGAGGATATATGGAATCCAATTGATAATTCATTTGCTTGCAATTATAATTCTTCATCTCAAATGTTGACAACACCATTATTTGATAAACCATTTTCGTCTCCCGAGGTATTGGTTGCCTTGAGAAGTTATCGTTTGAACGAGTATAAGTTAAATTCTTCAAAAGTACAGTTTAAGTTATCCTCAGAAAATTCTGGCTTTTTGGTAAACCATATGCTAAGAAGTTCGTATAAATATGAAATTAATAATGATCAATTGGTTGTTTACCCTTCAAATACCGAAGAAAAAGAACAACTAATTGCGCTAAAAGAGCAAATGGAAGAATGATGATAGAATTTACGCGACAAACTGAAACGCAATCACAATCTGTAGCACTTGAAGAACTTATTGATCAGTATAACTTGGTTTTATACAATGACGATGTAAATACGTTTGATCATGTTATTAACTGTCTTATTCGTATTTGTAAGCATGAAATGATGGAGGCCGAACAATGCACTTGGATTGTACATGTTAACGGGAAATGTAAAGTTAGAAATGGTTCTTTTGAGGAATTAGAAGGTATGTGTACTCAAATGATGAACGAAGGTCTTTCGGTTAAAATTGAATAAATTCTGGAATTTATTCGTCTCCCTCTACCATTCTTTTGTATTCGAAAAGAGTTTTCTCAATAGTTTCATATCTACCATTTGGAGAAGGACTTAACGCATTAATGTTCCCAATAATCAAATTCGGTAAAACATATACATAGTAAGGAAATCCTTGCACATCTAAATCTTTCCAAATGGGGTGATTATTTTTAGCCGCAATTTTGGTCCAAGTGATTTGATCTAAGTATGTTTTTTCAGATTTGGAGTAGCGTTCTTGTTCTTTGTAAATAGTTATGAACTTAATGTATTTCCCATATGTTTTTTCTAATTTGCGCATTGCAGCGAGTTCAGAAATGCACTTTTTGTTTGTTGGATTAAAAAATTGAATGTAAATAGGTTGGGAGCTAAAGTCCTTAAATTTTATATTCTCAAATGCATATTCAGGTAATTTATCACCAGCATCTAAAATATTGAACTTTGAAAATAATCTTTCAGCAGCTCTTTTAGCCACTGATTCACGCTTCATCAGCTTAAATTGATTGAGAAAGTTCAATAAATTTGTTTTGGTAATAACACGGTCGTAATAAAGGTCAGTTACCATGAGCAAACAAACAACCTCTGAAAGTTCAACTGATCGAATTAAAGAATCACTTTCTAAAATTTTTAAGGTGCCGCTAACATTTCCTTGATCTTGTAAATGTATCAGCTCTAATCGTCTTTCTGGTGTTTGTTTGTAGAAGTACTTGTCGTAAAAAATAGAAGCGAAACCGAAATATTTATCGTTATTCCATTTTACGGGTGTTTCTTGAAGATAAAATGAAAATTTATCAATATCTGAAGGAGATGCGAAATCCTGTAATTCCTCAATGTGTATTCCTAAGGAATATTTTACATAGTCATTAAAAAATATACTTTTCTCTTGACTATAAATTTCATTAACGGCACTTCTGAATTTTTTAATTTCTCTTAGAAATTCCCCCGAGTTCTTCTCTTTTAATGGGTATAAAATGTTAAGTGATTGGTCAAGCCAGTGTTCAAAGGTTAGTATTTTATAATTTATATCCAGTGTATCCAGATTAATAAAGGTCAACTCTACTTCATTGTCTTGGTTAAAATTTGAGAATGCCAAATCAGAAAACTCTAAGTAATAGGTAGCTTTAGGCTGCGCATATAAGTATCCGAACTTATTTTGATGTCGAATGAACAGTTTCTCAGTCTTCTCTAGTGAAACAGAAAAACTGAAGCGGCCCATAGAATCACTTAATGTCTCGCCGTAAATAATGTTTTCATTAGAAATATAATCTGCTTTAGTGCCAATTTCGAATTTACTAAACGCGTGATTGGAAATTCCTTTAATCGTAACTTGCGCGCAAAGAGACAAGGAACAAAAAATGATTAAGAAACTTAGGAGTTTAGTCATACAGTTTTTAAGACATAAATAATGCCATATTAAACGAGAAGTTGAGGTGATGTTACAAAACTCGAAATATCGGCGCCATTCAAGTGCATTTCTCTAATAATAGAAGAATTAACAGCGCTAAATTCTTGATTTGTTAATAAAAATACGGTTTCAAATTCTGCTAGTTGGAAGTTCATATGAGCAATTGATTTTTCATATTGAAAATCTTTGGAATCCCTTAATCCGCGTACAATATGTGTTGCTCCTATTTTCTTACAGAAAGTTACGGTTAACTCCTGATAGACCGCTATGGTTACTTTTTCTTCGTCAGAGAATAAAGATTGAATATGTTTTTTTCGATTTTCCAAGGTAAACAGATATTCTTTTCTTGAATTTACTCCAATTCCGATAATGAGTTGATCAAATAAGCTCAAGGATTTTCTTACAACGGCTTCATGTCCTTTTGTAAAAGGATCAAAACTTCCTGGAAATAAACCAATTCTTTTCATTTTTCGAAGTTAAAAAAACTAAAGTGAACGTTGCCAAATTTTCTAGAAAAACTAAATTCTTTTAATGCCGAAAGGTCTGTTTGAGGACCATGTTCTATAATGGCTTGACCATTTTTTTTTAATAAATTACCTTTAAAAATTTCGTTTACTAATTCGGCATGTATTTTTAAATGAAAGGGTGGATCCGCGAAGACTAAATCGAATTTTTTTGTAGAGTTCTTGCAAAATACTACACAGTCAGCTTTGTATGCGTCCATTTTGTCAGTAATATTTAATGCAGAAATGCTTTTACGGATGTAATTAAAACTTACAGGATGACTGTCAACAGCCATCACATATTGGGCGCCTCGAGAAACAAATTCAAAGGCAATATTACCTGTTCCGGTGCATAAATCCAAAATCTCAAGTTCATCAATAGAAATCAAATTTTCCAATACATTAAATAAACCTTCTTTAGCAAAATCGGTAGTAGGACGTGAAGGGAAATTACTTGGAACTGAAATGCGTTTTCCTTTTAAGTTTCCTCTGATAATTCTCATTTAGCCAAAAATAAATGAGCAGAATCAATATTGATAATTTTTGTGTCTTTAAAAAGTGCAATGCTTTTCATTTGCTTTTCGAAGGACGATAAATTGAAATTAGGAACGTCATTCAAAACAGAAATGTGGAACGCATCAATATTCTTAATTTCTAAACTAGTCAAATGTGCCATAAAAAAATAAATGACATCGATTTCATTTTCAAAATCACTAACACTAAGCTGCTTTAACTTCATTTCTCCTTTTAAAGCGAAATAAACAGAAATTGGAGTAACCACTAAAAAGGGTTCGAAGGAAGGAATAGACACCTTTAAATACCTGAGAATAATAGTGTTGAAATGCTCAATAAATGAAGTGCCTGGCAGAAGCGTTCTAAAGTCATCAACTTCCTTTTTTATTGCAAAAACATTTGATAATTCAAACGAACTATTTATTGTGAAATAAATTCTCTCGTGTAAATCTAAACTGCTAAAATTTAAATTGAAATAATCTTTTGCTTGTGAAGCAAGGAAAACAACATTTGGTAGAAGGGTGAATCTTGAGGAATCAATATATATGTGATGGTTTCCCTCAACTTCTTTAATCAAGTTGGGCAGATTATTCGTATCATCAATCGAAAGACAAGAGTAATTACCTTCTGTAGTTGAATGAAAAAATAGGCTCGAATTGTGAAAAACAAAAATACCCAAATCAGATTAATTTTCGTCTTCCCAACTACCTTTTAAGTCGCCAGTTTGAAGATTACCGAAAAACATCTCTTCGGGTTCTCCGTTTTCGTATTTCGAAAAAGGAATAGTACCAGATATTCTTGTGGCATGTGTAGTTGTACCGTCCTGACCTTTAAGGATTTTAGATTCTATTTTCCATTCCTGATTTTCTGTTCCTGGAATATAACGTAAAGCTTTCGTGTTGAAGTCTCCTAAACCTAAATCAAGACGTTCCTTCATATAACTCTGATTTCGAATAAAGGTAGTTTCAATGAACTTAACTTTTACACTATCTCTTTTAAAACCAACTAAATCTTCGGGAATAGTTTTCATTTTACTCAACGCAACTGCTTCCTCCTCAGTCATTTTATTATCAATAGCTTGATTGGCTTTGTAAACGGTAACCACACCGTCTTTACTCGTTTTAAACCCAATAGATACCAGGTATTTCAATTCTTCAGGAGTAATTCTTCTTGCAGGAACTGAGCCAGCGTCATCATCCTCCCAAACATAGTCATTTTCAGCAAAGCCTAATAACTCCTCCCATGTTGCGGCATATTTACCATATCTTTTCAAAAATGCTGATTGGATGGTCCGTAAATCTTGAAGATTTCGTTCAGCGGTAAGTTTTGTCTTTTTATAGTCTTCTTGATGTGTTCTAGTCGTTTCAACTGAATTGTAGGAAGCTATTGTTGCATAAGTGGCGAGTGCTAATGATACACCACCTATCGCCCAGTTTGTAACTACATTGCTTCTATCTGAGGTGTTTAAGAAAGAAAATAAAGATCCTAAGAGCATCAATACACCTGATATTTTAAACTGAATCGCTTGATTTCCAGAAAAAGCAACATATAAAACAGCAATACCTACTACAAGAAAAATCGTTGGTACCGAGTATCTTTTCAACAGAAGAGCAAAGTTTCCCATTTACATTTTAATTTAGAACACAAATCTAATATATTAAATTTATAAAATGAAAACGATATTGGTTTTTTTGAATGTTAACTTATTGTTACGCTTGATAAGATGACTACTTTTGATAAAACACAAAACTTGGAGTTCACACCAGATCAGCAAAATACACTTACACAATTTAACTTGTTCGATAAAAGTGAGCAGAAGTTTCCTGTGATGCTGTTAAAAGGATTTGCAGGTACAGGTAAAACAACGCTAGTAGCTTGGCTGATTTCATTATTTAGAAGTCAAAACAGGAAATTTAAGTTACTGGCGCCAACGGGTAGAGCGGCAAAAGTTTTATCCAGTTACACATCAGAATTAGCATTCACAATCCACAAACAAATTTATTTTCACAATGAAGATTCAGCTGGCATTAAAATTACGCTAGCGAAAAATTTGCATACCGATACTATTTTTTTTGTAGACGAAGCATCAATGATTTCCACCCGCACCGACGAGGAAGGGCGTTGTCTTTTTAGAGACCTATTGAATTATGTGTATACGGGAAAGAATTGTCGTTTAGTTCTAATCGGTGATACCGGTCAGCTACCTCCCGTCGGACAAGTTGAGGCATTTGCATTATCGGAAGAATATTTAAAATCCGAATACGCGCAATTGAGTGTTTATAGTTCGATTTTAGAACACATAGTTCGGCAAGATTTGGCATCATCAATTGTGAGGAATGCAACTGTTATTAGAAATGCAAACGATACAAATCAAACACTGTTTTCTATTCTTGATGTACAGACGCAACGGGTAGATTCTTTAGAATTTCAAGAAGAATTAGATGGGGCAATTTCAAAATATGGTTTAGATGAGGTAAAGGTTTTAAGTATTTCTAATAAACGAGTTTTAGGACTCAACGATGGAATTAGAAATAGGCTGCTGTATAAAGAAGATTTACTTGAAAAGGGAGATCGTATAATGGTTAATAAGAATAATTACCATTGGTTGAAAAATGATAAAGACATTGGATTTATTGCCAACGGAGAAATTTTAGAAGTTGATACAGTTACTAAAATTGAATCGCGCTATGGATTTTTATTCGGCCACGTACGCGTTTCATTTCTGGATTTTCCAAATAAAGAACCAATAGATGTTATACTGAATTTAAATTTGTTGTCTTCAAGTCTACTTCAATTAGACCAAACTCAATCTAGGCTACTATTTTCAGAAATCGAAGCGGAATATGCTCAAGTGAAATCAAAATCTAGGCGTTTTAAAAAAGTTTTTGAAAATCCATATTGGAACGCATTGCAAATTAAATATGCTTATGCCATCACTACTCACAAAGCACAGGGTGGTCAATGGAAGGTTGTTTTCATAGATTTTGTTGGAAAATCGCCGGAAATGAATGACCAAGCTTTTTTGAAATGGCTCTACACGTCTGTAACGCGTGCAACGGAAAGAGTGTGTTTGGTGAATTGTCCTGAGAGTTACATTAAGGCTTAGAAACTTTTCAATGAAACAGGAATAGAAGAAACAAAAATCATTGATTCTGAAAGAGATTGCTGATATTTTTTATAGAATTCTTCATAAAGTTCTTTTTTCATTTCTTTTTGAGCTAACGATAAAAAAGCTTCAGAAAATTCAGTTAACATGGTTACACTTCGATGTGCACTTAAAATGTCATTTGTTGTAAGTTTACCTGATTTCTGTAAATCCGATAATTTATTATTCTTAGTGTTAAAGTTTGAACGAACTGGATCAGTAAAAGATTCTATTTTTATAAGAAGTTGGTGTGATTTTTTAACAGTAATCTGCGTTCTTCTCAACGAAGAGAAAGGAAAGCTCTCCCTAGAATTAATCTTATCCTCTTCTGAAATCCCTGGATACGAAGAAAGTTCATGAGGCTTAAGGTCTTTCTTGATTTTACCGTTTTGCCAAACACCAATACCTTGGCCATAAACATCAAATACAATTGGTGAGTGATTTTGGTAAGATTTGAAAAACTTTTTGAGCTTGAGACTATCATCACTTGAGAAATAAAAAGAATTCTTCATTTCACTTTTATCTGAAGAAAAACCATCTTTCAATACCAATTGCAAATCTGGAGATGCCATTGAATTAAAATCAGTTTTCGATACGTGAAGCATTACCTCATCTGCGGATATCCCCTCTGGGTCATCAGGTATGGCAATTAATCGAATATTTAAAAGTTCTTTATTTTCCGAGGCCGGTGTAATGAATTCTTGCGTTTTAGGGTTGAATAGACAAGAATCTTCATAAACATAAATGCCCTCTTTTTCGGTGAAAGGAACCATTCTCACGCCTATATTTTGCTGATAGTAATCGATTAATTTCATAGTTTCATTGTACGTTTCCAAAAGAGGTTCCATATCGTCTCGTATTGTAGAGAGTTCGTCTTTTAATTCACTTATTTTTTCCTTTAATTCGGAAACTCCTTCT
>DORI01000107.1 GCA_003512365.1 Crocinitomicaceae bacterium
AATACTCGAAATACAACCATTGGCATCTTTTACATAACAAGTGTAAGTTCCTGGTGCTAAATTAGAAAATAACGATCCTGAATAATAGTTTGTTCCGTTGATACTATAAGTATAAGGTGATAAACCTCCGTTCGCAGACATTGTAATTGAACCTGTTGCAGTGCCGATTGGTGCGCCGATTGAAATCCCCGAAGCAACTAGCGAGTTGGGCTCTGTAATGGTTGTTGAAAAGGTTTGAATACAACCATTCGCATCTGTGGTAGTAACATTATAACTTCCAGCGCCTAAGTTGGTGAAAGAACCATTCGAACTATTTATTGTGTTAATATAGTTTGGAGTTCCTCCTGAAACGTTTACGGAAATTGAACCATCATTATTCCCAAAGCAAGTAATTNNATGGTTGGAATAGCGTTTAACGTAATGGGTGTTGGTTGAGTCAAAGTAATAGTTGCTTCACCAATACATCCATTCGCATCTTTCGCATAAACAGTATAGGTACCTGCACTCAAACCGTTAAAAGCACTAGAACTTTGATAGGTAGAACCATCAATAGAATATGAATATGCACTTTGTCCACCAGATGCACTTACATTTATTACACCTGTTTGGAATCCATTACAAGCAATCTGAGTTGTTTGAGTTACTGAAGCAACAACATTTGCTGGCGGAACTAAAATAAAAGATCCAGAACCGGAACAACCCGCGTTATCAGTAATTGTATATATATATGTCGCTGCCGATAAATTAGAGAAAACTGCAGAGCTTTGAGGTGTTCCATTGTTTAATGAATAAGAAAATGGAGCGGTTCCTCCCGAAGCTTCTAATGTTACTTGACCAGAATTCGAATCGCAAGAAGGTTGCGCATTTATTGTTGAAGATACAGAGACTCCACCTCCACCACCAACAGTTACTGTTAATGTTTTCGTATCATTACAAGTATTTTCATCAGGAGAGGTTCCATTTACTGTAGTTGTATTAACGGTCACTAGATTTGCCCCATTTACTAAACCTGTAACATTTATAAGAATAGTATCCAAAGAATTAGTTGTAGTCAATTGAGTAGAAGTGTAGTTTACATTTGTTAATGTTCCATTTCCAACTTGCCATTGAATTACACCATTAGTAATAGGAGTTGTCCCTAAATTTTGAAGCACAATTCCCAACTGACTGGATGAACCACAAACATTACCTGGTGTCACTTGGAATATTGATGAAATTGTCGCGTCTATAGCGTCAGGATTCATCCGAATCGCACTTACATTTGTTTTAGTACTCGTATTGTGATAAACTCCAGAATAATAAAAAGTAACTCCATCAAAATCATCCACACTCATATGATGATAATCACCCCAACGCGTATCTCCAGTCTTCGATGAAGTTCCAGAGACAATTGTAGTTTCCGTCATGGTCATTGTATTCAAGGGATCACATGGTTTTCTACCTGTCATTTTTATTGATGGAAAATCTCCAGCAGTATTTGACGAAGTAGAATAGGCCATAATGATATTGCCATTCTTATCTATATTAATAGCTGGCATCCAGCGACTTGTTCCTGTTCCAGGAGCGTATGTTCCTTCCTGATATTTAGTCCATGTAGGTGTTGTAACACCAGATTCTCTCCGTAACTCAATCCATCGAACTCCAGCCCTATCAGCGCCGTCAACATCTGTCGATAAACAGAGTACCATGGCTTGATGCGTATCAAAAACCCGCATTGGAGCTTTAAACATAACAGTCTCGCGTAAAGGATCCAAGGTATTCGTAGTCCCGGGCTGTTTGATGCAAGCAAAACTTGTTAGTCCACAAAGCTTCGAATCAATTTCAGCTATTGAAATATCTTGTATTTTAGCTACTGTAGCCGTATTATTCGTCCAGTTAATCGTCATTTCCCACAACTCAATCCAATCATTAGTTCCACTGTCTGGAGTGCCATTCGTGTGAGATTCATCATCTCGGTGTCTCACAAAGAGCGGTTTCATTCCTGTTGGTGCAGGATTGTCTCCTTCTAGATCTACTGGAGTAATGGATTGAAAACCAAATCCATTTAATGAATAGCCAATAGCAATTTTAATAAAGGGAGATGTTCCACCTGTCAATAATGTGGATAATTTCATTGCATACGTTGTAGGTGGTCCACCTTCATTTGTTGTTACTAAAAATGCATCGGATGCTTGACAAAAACTCCATTTTGGATAATCAGGGAATTGAGTGCATGTGAATGTGTATGTCCAATATGCTCCTTGAGGATTACTTGTTTGAGACACGTGAACAAATAGCTTATTTCCTGAAGAAGAAAATTCAGTAAGAAACCATTTCCTTGCGGGTTTATAGTATAACACGATTGGATCTCCTAACCCGGCAGTACCACCAAGAGACTGCATAGTTAATGAATTTGCAATTGTCGCACCTGTATTTTTATTGAAAATTCGGTACACTGCGCCACCATTCGAGTTGGTTGACTGAATTACAACATTACTATCTGCATCAACAGTAGGATCCGGTGGAGAAAGATTTGTTCCAAGTCCTTGAAATTGCCATAAAACACTTGCTGAAGCAATCTTTTCTGTAGTCACATGCTGCTGCCATGCCCAATCAGGATAATGTGTATTTGAATTATCAACTTCAATTAAGTCTCTTCCTTTAAAGTTCGGCTTAATCACTTGATTCTTTGGTTGTACCCAGTTTGCTGGTGCAGGAACCAAGTAGCTCACAGTTGGAGCCACATTTCCAATAAATTCAGATTGCTGAGCGTTCAAGGAGGCGAAAGAAAATACGCCAAAAATGGAGATAATGAGTTTTTTCATAGTTTTTGTTTGACACGGTGAAGTTAAAAAAAATCAACAAAAAATCAATTAATTTCGTCCTAATAAACGTCGCAATGAGTTATAAAGTTTTTCTTTCTCCAACAAAAAACATAAATCCTACACCCAAACGTTACGAAATTGTTTCAATACCCTGTTTTAATAAAGAAGCAAAATACTTAGTAGATCAATTAAAAACAAAAACAACAAACGAATTGGTTGAACTTATGCATATTTCCAAGGACCTAGCTAACTTGACATACGAACGATTTCAAAATTGGAAAATGAATCCGGAAAACGCATTATCTTTTCATGCCATTACGATGTATGCAGGCGAGGCATTTAAAGCTTTTGATTTTGAATCAATAGAAAGAAATAATTATATGAAACTTCAACACAATCTCTTTATTCTTTCTGGTTTATATGGTATTTTAAAACCTTTCGATATCGTTAGTCCTTATCGCCTAGAAATCGGATTGCCTTTTGCGCCTTCAAATCTAAAGAAAAACTTATACGTCTTTTGGCAAGAGAAAATCCATCAGTTTTTAACATTAAATCTTGTCGAAAATGACGTTTTGGTAAATCTTGCTTCACAAGAATATGCCAAAGTTCTGGATTTCAAAAATCTTGGTTTTCGGACAATAACACCCATCTTCAAGGAATACAATGACGGAAATTATAAGATGGTGATGATGTATGCTAAAAATGCGCGAGGTAAAATGGCCAGGTATATTTTAGATAACGATGTTCAAAATGACGAAGATTTAAAACGTTTTCAAGTGGATGGATATTCATTCGATGAAAAATACTCTTCACACTCCGAGTGGTTATTTGTTAGATAGAAGAGAATTCATCCCCTTTTTCTAGAATATCCCAGGTGTGATCGGCTAGCAATTTAACTGTGGCAACGAAAAGTAGGTGTTGACCTGATTTTCCCCATTGTGTCGGCCCCACCATTGACAACAAAAATGAACCTTGATCTCTACGGTATAAGTGATATACATGATTAATAAATGGCTCAAATCGTATTTCGGCTTTGTAAATAAACTCGGAAATTTGTTTTCTTTCTTGTAATTTCTTTGCTTGCTCTGCCAATAAATGCATCTGCTCATAAATCTGACCAAGTTGCATGTCAGTTTGATGCTCCATTGCGTTCAACGCTCGACTTTTAATTTTTCCTTGATCTTCAGGTTTGATTAATGCACTTCCCGAATGGTGTCCATATTCTAAGGAATGAGGATTTAAAGCGATTTTTTCGGGGTCAATTGGATTAACAAATTCTTTATTTTCAGCTTTTTTTTCTTTACTCATTTACACTTGATTAGCGAGAATGTATCCTACCTCCGAACCAATGGCGACTCCCATTCCACCCATTCTAACACCACAGTAGACATTATTGTTCACTTTTTTTATAATAGGCTTCTTTACTTTTCCAATACCCATAATTCCTGACCAAAAATAATCAACCGCTATCTCTTCATGAGGAATCAATTTTTCGTTTAATAGATTCATTAAATAGGATTGTATTTGCAAGGTATTTTTAAATTCATTTGAACGTTCTTCTGAAAAATTCAAATTTCGACCGCCACCAAGAAGTATTCGGTTATCTATGTTTCTAAAGTACGTATACCCTTTGTCAATATGAAATGTACCTTCGAAGTTAATATTTGCTATCGGTTTTGTAATAAGAACCTGTGCTCTAGCTGGCTCAACTTCATCATCCTCTAAAAATTGATTCGCAAAACCATTCGTGCAAATTAGAACTTTTCCTGCATTTATTTCGCCAAAACTAGTTTGAATAGAAGTGTTTCTGGAGTCATAATTTATGCTGTCAGCATTGATTCCAAATAAGACATGAATATCATCGCTTATCACGCGTTTATAGAGTTGATTTATGAGCAAATTTGTGTGAAGACTTCCTTCGAGTCTATTTTTATAGGCAGTGTAAAAACCATTAAATCCAAATCGATTTATAGATTCACTCTCTTCAGTATAAACTTCTTTGTGCCCAGTTATTTTGTAGGTGTTTTCATTTATGTAGCGTATGAAATTGGGGTCTAATTTCTCAGTTTCATCGGTTATTAAATCCCAAGAACCACATTCTTGATATTGGATTAGTTCTTTTGGTATTAATGAGAAAAGACGTTGTAATCCTCGAAATCTTAGTTCTACTGTTTCCCAAACTTTATCCTCAGGAATTGTTTGTAAGTCATCATATAATTCGGTGGGGCTGCCAAAACAAGCGAAACCAGCATTTTTCGTGCTTGCACCAGTGGGCAAATAACCGCGTTCAATGATTACTATTTTGGCGTTTTTGTAACGTTCACGCAAGTAAATTGTAGTGGACAATCCAACAATTCCTGCTCCAATAACCAAAAAGTCTATCTGTTCGAAATAGGATTTTTTTTCCCAATAGCTCAACTGATCAATTCGAAGCATTTTTTTTGTTCGCCTTTTTTAGCGAAATTCGTAACAAAATTAGTGTAATTCACCTATAATAGCTTAAATGATTTTAAAATGAAGCACTTACTTCTATTGTTTCTTATTTTTTCTTCAGGTATATTTTATTCACAAGAGATAGTTACAATTTCTATTCAAGGATTTGTAAAAAATTATTCGACAAAGGAAAATTTATTTGGTTCAACTATAAACATTATTCAGAATGGAAAAACTATTACCAAGGCTGTTTCTGAATCAAATGGCGCCTATGTGGCGACGGGTAAAGTTAATGTGTCGGTACCATTTGAAGTGATAACATCAAAGTCAGGATTCAGTTCTAAAAAAGTTTTAGTAGATATAAAAACTTTGAAACTAAAAAATGCAAATCAAACAACACTTCAATTGTTTGATGAGCTACCTTTCGAGTTATATGAGAATCGTCCAAATGTTGACCTGTCTTTCACATATAATGAGTATGCAGAAAGGTTTGATTGGGATCAAGATAAATTTGTTGCAGTGCCAGAGGGAAGACAAAACCAAATGAACAGTAAAGTTGACTTGGCTTACGATAGGGTAAAAAATATCAATACAAAATTAAATGCTGCAGACAGTACCAAACAGGCGCAACACGATGCAAATATAGATTCGCAAATTAAAACTACGTTAGCTCAAGCCGATCAATTTGCAAAAGCAAATAAGCATTCAGATGCAATTGCAGCATACGCCCAAGTTCAGACGCTGGTTGCAAAAGCATACGATCAGAAGAAGTTTAACAATTACATGGCAACGGCTAGCGCTGGAGCGCAATCAGAAAAATCGAAAAAAGATGCAGAAGATTTGGCTTTTAATGGTCAACTTAAAATTGCCAAGGATAAAATTGCTTTAGGACGTTCAGGTTTGACTATAGCCAATAGCGCATTGAATTCTGTACCTATGAAGAGTAGAGCCACAGATTTAGAAGTAATAGCATTGAAAGATCAGATTTCAAAATTGCAGCAATATTATAAAGATATGGATGCCGCATATAAGATTGTGAAATCTAAAAAAAATAATGCAGGTGCTTTGATAGCATTACAAAATGTTTTTTCTACCGCTACGGCAAATAGCAAGTTTACGCTGTCTTCAGAAATTTCACAATTAAAGAAATCTATTGATTCATTGAGTTTAATTTTAAATCCTTCAATTAACCAAACATTTGTAAATAATTCCACAACTCCAACGGGTAATAAATTAAGTGCACCTGGACAAAAATCTTCTGGAAACGCCAAGGATGCTTTCAATAATTTAGACAATACGACTAAAACTAACGCTGCCTCTAAACAGGAACAAATGGAAAATGCAGTGAATGAGGTCAGTTATGAAAATTCAATGAATAAAAAATTGAATGAAGCACGTGCGAGTGATGATGTGAAAGAGGTCAACAAATGGAAAAACGACAAAGATCAGTTGAATATGAAGGAAGACACATTAACTGAGCTCCGACAATATCAAATGGAAGATGCGCGACTAAAAAACGAATACGAAAAATACAAATTGGACTCTTTAAGTTTAGAAAAAACATATGTGCAAGCTAATCAATTACAGCAATTGCAAATAGATAAAGAAGTACACGATAAAAATGAAAAAGAAAATCTTGCTTTAGTTCACCAAAGGCAAAAAGAAATGGTTGATCAACACATAGATCAAACACAAATGCAACGCGAAGAAGATATTATAAAGCAACGTTTGCGACAATCGGATATGGAAACAGCAAAAAATGAAGTTGAGACAGCGTTGTATTTAAGTAACACGGAAAATAGAAAAAAAGAGGAGCAACGTATGTACGATCAGCANNCTTAGAAATCAACCAAATTATTTGGCAGATTCAAATGGAAATATTTATGCAAATGACTCTACATACGAAGAGGTATATGAGTTGAAAAATGAGCAAGGCTTTGTAGAAACTGTAATAATCAGAAGAATCGTTGTTGACCATTATGGATATGGTGTAGTATACGAACAAACAAAGAATGCCCAAGGAAAATCCTCTTACACAAGAAATGGTTTTTCGATAACGGAATTTGAATGGCAAAATGAGTCGAGAAGAAAGTCTCCCTATAAAAAGTAGCTGTTAAATAAGCGTTGTGCGTAACTATTTTAGCTAACTGATTTCTTTTTTTTTAATGGTTGTATTTTCGTTCTAAATAAATTAGAAATGCACGTACATTTTATAGCCATTGGCGGAAGCGCTATGCACAATTTAGCCATTGCATTAAGTCGAAAAGGAGTTAAAGTTACAGGTTCAGATGATGAAATTTTCGAACCTTCTAAATCTCGATTAGAAAAACAAGGAATTCTTCCAGCTCAACTTGGTTGGGATGCTGAATCTATCACTTCGTCATTAGATGCAGTTATTTTAGGCATGCATGCGCGTGAGGATAATCCAGAACTTCTAAAAGCAAAGGAATTGGGTTTAAAGATTTTCTCTTATCCCGAGTATTTATACGAACAAAGTAAAAAGAAAATTCGGATTGTCATTGGTGGAAGTCACGGTAAGACAACCATCACATCCATGTTGTTGCATGCAATTAATAAACTTAACATCGACGTTGATTACATGGTGGGTGCCCAACTTGAAGGTTATGATTGTATGGTCAAATTAAGCGATTCAGCTAAATATATGATTTTGGAGGGAGATGAATACCTTAGCTCTCCCATCGATAGAAGACCAAAATTTCACTTATATAAACCACATGTTGCCATAATAAGTGGTATCGCCTGGGACCATATTAATGTTTTTCCAACATTTGAAAATTATGTTTTACAATTTGAAAAATTTTGTGAATTAATTGAACCCAATGGCAAATTAATTTATAACCAAGAAGATACCGAAGTTGCGAAGCTTGGAAGTGCATTTACTTCAAAAATCCAAACTATTTCGTATCAAACTCCGGAATTTGAACCAAGTGAAAACGGAACAATACTTAGTTGGAATAATAAACAGTATTCATTGTTAGTTTTTGGTCCACACAATTTGCAAAACTTAATCGGTGCTATGCGTCTCGCCGAAACAATGGAGATTTCTAATCATGATTTTTTAAATGCGATGTCGGATTTTACTGGTGCAGGAAAACGGCTTCAAAAGGTTATTGAAAAATCTTCCTTTACTATGTTTAAAGATTTTGCTCATTCACCTTCAAAATTGAAAGCAACAACAACTGCAGTGAAACACCAATATGAAAGAAGAAAACTAATAGCCTGCATGGAGTTACATACTTTTTCATCCTTGAAAAAAGAATTTTTACCGCATTACAATGACTCAATGAATAAAGCGGATCATGCCTTGGTGTACTTTAATCCAAAGGTTGTCGCGCATAAGAAATTAGAACCTATAAGCGAAAGTCAGGTATTAGCTGGTTTTGGTGGAAATGTTAAGGTAGTTACTTCCACAGAAGAAGTATTTCAATTTATAAAACAATTTGATTTAAAAAATAGTGTATTATTGATGATGTCTTCTGGCAATTTTGATGGAATAGATTATGACCAATTTGGAGAGGAATTATGCGCTACAGTATAGGCATCATAACTTTTTTGCTCTTTTCTTGTCAGGTAACCAAACCTGATTTCGTTAGTCAACCTAAAGAAATAATTCCTTTATCGAGTTTCGAAAATAGTAATCTTGAGGTCGCAGTAGCTTTATTTGATATGAAGTACGAGAAATGGTATTTCTACAATGAAAAACAGTTAAAAACCAGATATTCTCCCGCTTCAACGTTTAAAATTCCAAATTCAATAATTGGACTGCAAACGAGAGAGGTAAAATCTATCGATGAAATTTGGAATTGGGACAGTATCGTTCGACAAAATGAGCATTGGAATAAAGATCATTCCATGAGCTTAGCGTTTAAAAACTCTACTGTGTGGTACTATCAAAGGCTAGCCAAAATAATTGGCAAAAATCGAATGACGCATTATTTGAATAAATTCAATTACGGTAATCAGCAAATAGGGGATAGCTTACATCAATTTTGGCTAAATGGTAATTTACTAATTAGTCCACTTGAGCAGCTAGCATTTCTTTATAAATTAAAGTCCAAAAAATTAGATCTTCGTGAGGAGGTATACGATCAGTTGAAAAAAATTATGTTTGTAGAGAATTTTGAAGGAGCCAGTCTATACGCGAAGACAGGTTGGGGTTTTGATGGCGAACAAGATATTGGTTGGTATGTCGGGTATTTGGAGAAAAACAATAACACTTTCCNNTAATTTTGAGTGATGATTTTGAGAAGGTTGAAAATTTTGGATTAAAAAGAATTGAAATAACCAAAAAAGCATTTCAATTGGCGAGAATTATTCCCTAATTTCTGAAAACAATTCGTCTATAAATTAATGAAATGATAAGGGAATTTATAGCACTAAAAATAGTAAGTCCAAGAAGGGTAATGACCATTGTAAATTTAGCACTATACATCATTTCAGTATTGTTCATCATCAACTTCTTAATCTCCTGATCCGATTTATTGGAGAGGTCTTCGTTCGCGTTTTTCAGATCTTTTAAATTATCAGGATCATTTAACTGATGCTCCATATAATCTAATTTGCTTTGCGTATAATCCGGAAAAATATGCTGATAATAAAAAAATAAAAAGACGCCTACTACAATGGTGTATGGTAGACCAGCAGACATCCCATTTTTAACATCATTAAGAAAATTACTATCTGCCTCATATCGTTTAATTTGAAAGAGTGAATAGGATATCGCTGCTGTTACTAAGAACATATTAATGAAGACGAATGGTTTAATTTCATATAACGACCATTCTAAGGGGAGGCATATTAATTTTATCGCAATGAAAATTAGTGCGGAGAGTAATCCAATTTTAACGGGAAGCTTCATTTTAGCTATTCATTGAAACTAAAAACTCTTCATTGGAGAGCGTATTTTCCATGTGTGATTTAAGGAATTCCATTGCTTCAACAGGGTTCATGTCGGCAATGAATTTTCTGATTAACCACACGCGCTGAAGTACATCCTTTCCAACTAATAAGTCTTCTCTTCTTGTTCCTGATGCCGTAATGTCAATTGCAGGATATATTCTTCTATTTGAGATCTTACGATCCAATTGAAGTTCCATGTTTCCTGTTCCTTTAAATTCCTCGAAAATCACCTCATCCATTTTCGAACCTGTCTCCGTAAGTGCCGTGGCTAAAATTGAAAGTGAACCACCATTTTCGATTTTTCTTGCAGAACCGAAGAAACGTTTCGGTTTATGTAGCGCATTTGCATCCACACCTCCGGACAAAACTTTTCCTGATGCAGGAGAAACTGTATTGTATGCTCGAGCTAGTCTCGTGATGGAGTCTAAAAGTATACAAACGTCATGGCCACATTCAACCATTCTTTTTGCTTTTTCAAGAACCATATTGGCAACTTTTACATGTCTTTCTGCCGGTTCATCAAAAGTAGACGCTATAACTTCTGCTTTAACACTTCTCGCCATATCCGTAACTTCCTCAGGACGTTCATCGATCAATAGAACTATCAAATAAGTTTCAGGATGGTTTGCGGCAATAGCATTGGCCACATCCTTCAATAACATTGTTTTTCCTG
Organism: Crocinitomicaceae bacterium; assembly: GCA_003512365.1. GTDB lineage: Bacteria > Bacteroidota > Bacteroidia > Flavobacteriales_D > Crocinitomicaceae > UBA952. The sequence goes on from DORI01000107.1 coordinate 10,831, forward strand.
TTTTCGGTTGCGCTACAATCATTCCCCTCTGTCCCTTTCCTATTGGAGCAAATAAATCCATTACGCGTGTCGAAAGAGTTTCTTGTTTATGCCCTGTCAATTTAAATTTTTCATCTGGGAAAAGTGGCGTTAAATACTGAAAAGGAACCCTATCGCGTATGTATGAAGGATCTCTACCGTTTATAGATTCTACTTTAACGAGCGGAAAATATTTTTCACCTTCTTTCGGCGGACGAATGGTCCCCTTAACTGTATCACCTGTTTTTAAACCAAACAACTTGATTTGATTTTGGGAAACGTAAATATCATCTGGAGAAGGCAGATAGTTATAATCCGACGATCTCAAGAAACCATATCCATCTTGAATTACTTCAAGAACTCCTTCTGCAGATACAATTCCGACTAAGTCATAATTCTCTTCTACTTTTTGAATAGCCTGAGCTTCCTCATTTCTTGAAGGCTTATGATGTTGATGTTTTGGTCGTCTTGTGTCAACATCTTTTAATTCGTTTTCTTCCGTTACGCTTTCTTCGGATGTGGTTGCTGAATGGGCTTCGTTTAGAGTTTCGCTGTATTGATTATCTTGTTCAATGGTTGCAGAAGTCTCAGTACTTTCGAAAAGATCCTGTTGATTTTCTATTCCGTTTTCTACTTCCTCTTTAGCTGGTTTTCTCGGACGTTTTCCTTTAACATTATCAGAAGAAGTTTGAATGCTATTCGCAGGTTCTGTTGATTTCACTTCATTTGCAGGTTCACCGGTAATGAGTGAAATGAGTTCGTCTTTTTTAAGATTTTCAAAATTGGTAAGACCTATTGTTTGAGCAATAACCTTTAAGTCTGCAAGTTTTTTTTCCGCTAAGGCTTTTTTATCCATGTAAAGTTTTTGATTTTTTAAAGGAAAATGGAGAGTATTAGATACCGATGATTCGGCAATTTCAGCGCAATGTTAAGTAAAAGATTTTAATTGACAAACAGAAAAACAAAAAAACTAAGTTTTTCTTTTTTTCTTCTTCGCAGCCGGAAATAATATGTTGTTTAAAATCAATCTATAGCCTGGGGAATTGGGGTGTAAATTAAGATCGGTGATAGGATCTCCAACAAAATGCTGATAATCTTCAGGATCATGTCCGCCGTAAAAAGTCCAAGTACCTTGCCCCATTTCGCCGTGAATGTACCGCGCAGTTCCTGCAGCCTTGTTTTCTCCCAAAATGAGAACATTTGGCTTAATGAATTCTTTTCTAAAATCTGTTGTTTGCCCCATGAATCCTTGTACTACGTCTGTATGACATTGTGTAAGCATGGTAGGAACAACATCCCATTTGGCAGAAAAATCGAAGAGCGTAAACTGATCAACGGCTTCCGTAATAACGCGAGAATTTCTTAAGTCAGTCGCATCGATGTCCGAATATTCATAAATCATGGGATCTTTAATAATATGAAAATCTTTAAATGCAAACGTTTGATTAAAATCTAATTTCTGTTGTGCTTTAGGATCTGAGGGGTCTCCATCAAATACCGATTCACAAATATCGACTCCTTGGGCAGCAAGTGCAATATCGTAACTGTCTGTTCCACTACACATTGTAAAGAGAAATCCTCCGCCAAGCACGAAATTTTTAAGACCTTGAGCGACTGCTAATTTCATTTGAGAAACTTTACTGAAGCCGAGCATTTTAGCATCTCGTTCTGCGATTTCGATTTGTTCTTGATACCAAGATTGGTATCGAGCTGAGGAGTAAAATTTGCCGTATTGACCTGTAAAATCCTCATGATGTAAGTGTAACCAATCATACTTTGGCAAAACACCCATCACAATGGCGGAGTCATAAATTTTATCGTATTTAATTTCCGCATATTCCAGCACTAAGGTTACTGCGTCATCCCATGGTTGTTTGTTTGGTGGGGTGTAAACCGCTATTTTCGGAGCCTTTTCTAATTGCACAATTTCCATATTGACTTCTGGATCAGCAATTTGATTTCGAATAACATTAACTTGTCCATCGGTCAATACTTCGTAACTTACATTTCGTATGATGAGTTCTTCCTCAATTGCTCGAATGTTCGGTATAAGAAAAGAACCTCCTCGATAATTTAGAAGCCACTCAATAACTATTTGATTTTCTAAGGTCCAATAAGCGAGACCGTAGGCTTTTAGATGGTTTTTTTGTTGTTGATCCATTGGAACAAGAATCTGAGTTGCCTTCGATGCTTGAATGGTAATTGAAAGTAGAAATAAGGTAAATAAAATTCTCATGTCTAAAAAGGCGTTTCTTCAATTCCGAATTTATCAAAATCCTCGCCAGAATCATCCCGCACATCCATTTTACTTTTAACAGTATACGTCATTTGTTCAGAATCAAATCCTGCATTTACTTTCAATGGTGCTGCAATATCCATTTCAGGAACTTCGTTGAGATTCTCAAAACGCGCGTATTCAGGAACAAATCGTAATCTCACTCTATCTAGCGCACCATTTCGATGTTTGGCAATAATTATTTCACCGACTCCTTGGTTCGCGTTTCCATCGTCATCTTTAATAAGTCCGTAGTACTCCGGTCGATAAATAAATGAAACGATATCAGCATCTTGTTCAATAGCGCCGGATTCACGTAAATCCGAAAGTTGAGGTCGCTTGTCTCCTCCGCGTTGCTCAACAGATCTACTTAACTGCGCTAGCGCAATAATTGGAACATTTAATTCCTTTGCGATTTCTTTTATAGATCTTGAAATAGTCGAAATTTCTTGTTCTCTGTTTACTCCTCCTTTACCATCTTT
>DORI01000112.1 GCA_003512365.1 Crocinitomicaceae bacterium
GGAGATCCAATGACAGTGACTGATTATGATGCTGCATTTGGCGGGTTGATTTCAGGATATCCGAGCGCACTTGTTGACAGAGGTAATGATGTTGACCCATCCGGAATGACACCTGACTTTTTAACTCGTGTTCAAATCGCACCTAAAGCATTTATTACGAATGGAGCAACATGGGATGCAGCAACGAGAACATTGAATGTTTCAGTTACGGCTGATTTTCAAGCAAGTACAAACAGTAATTATAAGTTAGCTTGTGTATTAACAGAAGACGGAGTTACAGGAACTGGTTCAGGGTATAACCAATCTAACGCTTATTCAGGAGGGAATAACGGTGTGATGGGCGGATATGAAACCCTTGGAAATCCAGTACCAGCGGCTCAGATGGTCTATGATCACGTGGCGAGAGCAATTGCTCCAAGTTTTAGTGGATTCACCAACAGTTTTCCTGCGACTGTAGCAGCTGGAGAGCAACATACTATTAATTTTTCATTTGTATTACCAACATCATGGGATGAAAATGAAATACATATTGTCGGTTTATTAATTGATCCTACTGGAAAAATTGATAACGCAGGAAAGGCAACTATAACAGAAGCAGTTTCAAACGGATATGTATCTGGAAGCAATGCGGGATTATTTGAAGCCAATGAGAATCAACTAGATGAGTCTGTAAAAGTTTCGCCAAATCCTGTTGATAATGAGACTTTCTTATATTTCACCATAAAAAATGAATCTTCTGTTTCTGTGTCATTATCTGATTTATCAGGAAATACAATTGCTTCGAAACAGTTTAATCTTACACCAGGGACATGGTCACAAGCCATTCCAATGAATCAATTAACGAGTGGAATTTATCTTATTCACATCAATATAGAAGGTGATCATAAAACAATTAAGATTGTAAAAAGATAAAAGGTTGCGAATATCTTTAATGAAGGGCTACTCTATGAGTGGCCTTTGTTTTTTGTCGTCTATGCTTTAATGTCGGATTCCACTGAAAACCTGAAATCCATTTGTCTTTTTCGTCGATTTGATCTATCGGATAAAAAATACCATCTGGTTTGTCGAAATAGGTTATTTTCTGAACCTCACCACTGTCAAGGTAAATTCTCAATTCAGATGCAAATAACCTGTTCATCCCAATACGTTTTTGTTTTACAACTGAATCTGATTTTTCTTCTAAAATTGGATATAAGATTGTCCAGGCATTTCCTTTTCATCCCTTGATTCTGTAACGCCAAAATTAGAGTGGATAATTGCATGTAAGCGATTGAAGATTAAAATAATTACGCATTTGGGAGCTGACGGAAAAATGGATCCATCCAAGGTTAAGGTTTCCAATTTGGAGAACACTTTTAAATGTAAATTAGGTGCCCACATTAAAAAGCGCGTGAAAAGAAAAAAAATCTTTTCGAGAAATTAAAGCAGTTTCTTCGGAAGAAATTCAAGAGAAACAATCGTTGAAAATGACAAATGGACTTAATTTGAAAAAGTCATTCTACGGAACTTTTAGCTATATGCCTGCTCTTTTTGGATTAATGGGTGCGGCTGAAGTAATTAGACATCTATCTGAAGATTAAAATATTATTTCTAATTTTAATGAAATTAATAACAATAATTATGAAAAAACCTTTACTTCTTTTGATTGGAACATTTGTTTCAACGTTGTCTTTCTCACAAATCTTCTCAGATGATTTCGAAAGCTACGTAGCAGGATCATATGTAGGCCCGCAATCCTCATCTTGGACTACGTGGTCTGGAACTGAAGGAGGTGCAGAGGATGCACAGGTGACTAATAACCAAGCCAGTAGCGGAACAAATTCGATTTATTTATCTTCAATTTCTGCTAATGGAGGCCCGCAAGATGTGGTTTTGGATTTTGGTCCATTGTACAATAGTGGTGTTTTTACATTTCAATCAGATTTCTATGTAAATTCAGGAAAAACGGGTTATTTTAATTTCCAAGCCTCTCAAACAATTGGTCAAACTTGGGCCTTAAACGTAAATTTTGATGCTGGCGATATTTTTATTGACGATGGAGTAACATCCAATTTAGTGGTGAGTACTTATCCACAAGCAGCTTGGTTTACACTAAAAATAGAAGCAAATCTTACGTTAAAAGTTTGGAAGGCATATATTGATGGGAATTTGGTAGGAACTTGGATTAACGGAGTGAATTCTCTTGCATCGACTGACTTTTTTCCAGTTCAAAACAGTCAATTTTATGTTGACGATGTAAGTTTTGACCATCAACCCTATACTCTTTCGAATTTGAATGGAATGATGGCAATGTCATACTTAGGTGGAGAATTAGCTGGACAAAATGTTACACCTAAACTAACAATAGTCAACGCAGGAACAACAGCAATAAATTCCTTTGATGTTAATTTAAATTACGGAGGAAACAATTACTCTCAATCTGTAACAGGAATCAATATTGCTAGCACTTCAAATTATGCTGTAACATTAAATTCTTTACCATTAGTTGCCGGAAATCAAGTTTATACCGCAACTGTTTCCAATGTTAATGGTACAACAGATGATATTTCTAGCGATGATACATTAGTGGGTTCAATTAATCCAGTGGTTCCTGCGGTTGGTAAAATGGTAGTGAGTGAAGAAGGAACGGGAACGTGGTGTCAATGGTGTCCGAGAGGAGCAGTTTTCATGGATCAATTCAATACGAAATACAGTCAGTTTTGGGCTGGGATTGCTGTTCATAAT
>DORI01000204.1 GCA_003512365.1 Crocinitomicaceae bacterium
TGACCCTCCAATTGTACCACCCTGTGCTTTGAAAAAGGTATATGCCATCCCTCCACCAATAATGATGTGATCTGCAACATTTAATAAATTTTCGACAATAAGTACCTTATCGGAAACCTTAGCCCCTCCAACTATTGCAGTGAAAGGTCTTTTTGTTTCTTGCATTACTTTTTTAGCACTTTCAATTTCAGCAGCCATGAGAAATCCAACCATTTTATCATTGGGAAAAAAGCTTGCAATTTGAGTGGTTGATGCGTGTGCTCGATGTGCCGTGCCAAATGCATCATTTACGTAACAATCACCTAATTCACTTAGTTTTCGTGCAAACTCTGAATCACCTTTAGTTTCCTCTTTGTAAAAACGTACATTTTCCAATAAAAGAACTTCCCCAGGTGCTAACTTTTCTGATAAACTCTTTGCTTCATGACCAATACAATCTCCGGCGAATTTAACTTTCCTACCAAGCACATTCTCGATTCCTTTTATGATATGCTTAAGCGAACTTTTATCTTCAGGACCTTCTTTTGGACGTCCTAAATGTGACATCAAAATTAAAGCACCACCGTTTTCCAAAATATGCAAAAGAGTTGGAGCAGCGGCTCGTATGCGTTTGTCGTCAGTAATTTCGAAAGTTTCTTTAGTAAGGGGTACGTTAAAGTCCACCCGCACGAGAACTTTTTTTCCTGTAAAAGAATAGGTGCTAAAATTTATCATGAAAATTCTTTTCACAAAACTAAACATTCGAAGGGGAAATTAAAATTTTTGTAACACTTACTCTGTTATGAATTTATTTATGCAGTTTTGTATAAAATACAACTAATGAAAAAAATCAGTCTTATCCTTTCTTGTTCAATTATTTTCATATCAGCATGCAAATCAGTAGAAAAAGTCAATTCTTCGGATGAACTCACAGAGGAAGTACAATTTAGCCCGGAAGACGAGCTAGTTGATTTTTCTGAGTATGAAGGAGACTTCGAACAAGATGCGTTTAGTTTAGAGGATGAGACGCCAACTGTTAGGGCTATATATAATCCTTCTAGAACACTTTGGGTAGACTTAGTGCACACAAAACTCGAAGTATCTTTTGATTGGGCGAATTCAAAACTAATGGGAAAGGCCACCTTAACCATGAAGCCACATTTTTACAACACTGACTCTGTTACCTTGGATGCTAAGGCAATGGATATAAAGAGTGTGTCTTTGAATGGTAAAAAACTTTCTTTTACTTATGACGATCAATTGCACCTTAGAATCAAATTGGATAAAGTGTACAAAAAGGACGAGAAATTTACTTTGTTGGTTGATTATGTCGCAAAACCTGAAGAGCGAGAAAAAAATGGAAGTGCTGCCATTACTTCAGATAAAGGACTTTATTTTATAAATCCTAAAGGAGAAGATAGTGATAAAATGCCACAAATTTGGACGCAAGGAGAAACTGAAGCAAACTCTGTTTGGTTTCCAACAATAGATGCTCCTAACGCCAAAACATCTCAAGAAATTTACATAACAGTAGAAGAGAAATTTTTAACGCTGTCTAACGGAAAGTTAGTTTCATCCAAAAAAAATGGAAACGGAACGCGAACAGATTATTGGAAACAAGACCAACCGCACGCTCCTTATTTATTTATGATGTTTGTTGGTGAATTCAAAGTAATAAAGGATTTCTACACACGTCAAGATGGATCAAAAATGGAAGTTAATTATTACGTAGAGCCGAAGTATGAAAATGATGCGCGTGCAATTTTTGGTGAAACACCTGCCATGATTAAGTTCTTTTCTCAAAAACTTGGCGTAGAATACCCATGGGATAAATATAGCCAGGTTGTGGTGAGAGATTATGTATCCGGTGCAATGGAAAATACTGGTGCTGTGATTTTTGGTGATTTTGTATACAAGAATCAACGAGAACTTTTGGACGGAAACGATCAATCGACGATTGCACATGAGCTTTTTCATCATTGGTTTGGAGATTTGGTAACGTGCGAATCTTGGGCGAATCTGCCGTTAAACGAATCGTTTGCCAATTATTCACAATACCTATGGGATGAATTTCGCTATGGTGTAGACGAGGCCGATTACCAAGCAGAGCAAGAAGCTCAAGGGTACTTTAATTCGTCTTCGTTTCAAGGGTATCATAACCTGATTTGGTATGGTCACAACGATAAAGAAGATATGTTTGATGGACACTCTTACAACAAAGGAGGTAGAATTTTACACATGCTTCGTAATCATTTAGGTGATGATGCTTTTTTCAAAGGATTGAACAATTACTTAGTATCCAACAAGTATAAAGCAGCAGAAGTGCACCATTTGCGTTTGGCATTTGAAGAGGTTAGCGGTCAAGATTTAAATTGGTTTTTCGATCAATGGTTTTTAGGAAAAGGACATCCAGTAATTTTCACGGAACAAGTCTTAGATAAAAATAATGTAACGCTAAAGGTTGTGCAAAGACAAAATCTTGAAGAAAAGTTCCCAATTTACCGTATTCCAGTAGAAGTTGCTATTTGGGATGATAACGGTAAGCGAATAGAAAAAGTATTACTTGACAGTCTTGAGCAAACGTTTTCATTTTCTTTCACTGGCCAATTAAAAAATATTTTGTTCGACCACCAGCAAATGTTACTCGGCAGGTTGTATGAGGATAAACCAATGGCGCAGTATGCTCATCAATTTAAGAATATGGATCGTTGGAAGGCAAAATCCGTGGCATTCAATCGTCTGAAAGGGAGTGCACAATTTTCGGAGATTCTGGATTTGGCGTTGACGGATAAATTTTGGCACATTCGCGAGTTAGCAGCTTCGTACATTGTAGAAAATTTGAAACAAGATCCCGAGGCTAAATACTTGTCAAGTAAGTCTAAAAGTTTAATCGTAAAAATGGCCAGTGCTGATCCTAAATCTTCAACTCGTTCTCAGGCACTTGAAGCAGCAGTATTTTTTGCAGATAAAGACGAGATGGTACCTTTAGTGACAAATGCTATTAAATCAGACTCATCATATACCGTGCAGAGTAATGCGATTTCATTGTTGATTGAGTTGGGTACAAGAATCGAAGCGTTCAAAGAAGCAAGTAGTGTTTTGGACGATTTAAAATTAACGAAAGACGTGAAAGTTAAGGTTATGGTATCAGAAGCCTTGAGTCAGTCTGGAGATCCTGAACATTATGAGTTTATCAAACAAGTCGCTGAAGAAAAATTATCAGGTTCAGAAGCTTTAAGGGCATTTATTTCGTTTGTTGTTTTCATTGCAATGGCTGAGGAACAAGAAGATCATTATGCTTGGATGGAGAGCTTGGTAGCCATAACAGAACAAAAAGCACTGAATCCTCAAGGACAGATAAAAATGTATTTTTCGCGAATTGTTGAATATGAACAAGGTGTAATTTCATCGAAAATAGATCAGTTGAATACGCGAATTGCGGAACAAGCATCTACAGCGCAATCCTTAGAACAATTAAAACTTAAATACGAAAATTTGTCAGATAGATTAAATCAAATACCAACCGAATAATTCTAATCTTTCAATAAATTAGTTGCAGAGGCTTGTGCGGTGGGCATTATGACTAAGTCATTAATGGTAACATGTGCTGGCCTTGAGCAAACATAAAATACCGAATCCGCAATATCCTCCGCGTAGAGAGGTGTATACCCTTCATAAACGCTTTTAGCAGTTTCGCTATCTCCTTTATAACGAACTAGTGAGAACTCTGTATCTGCGGCCCCAGGAGCGATATTTGTCACCTTAATGCCGTAGGGTAATAAATCTATTCGCATTGCTCTTGAAAGTGCATCAACAGCATGTTTGCTTGCACAATAGACATTACCTCCTGGGTAAACTTCTTTCCCTGCAATACTCGCAATATTCACGATTTGACTGTTTCTGTGATTTTTCAAGAATGGAATAATGGCCTTGCTAACATAAAGTAAACCTTTTACATTGGTATCAATCATTCGGTTCCAATCATCAGATTCACCAGTATCAATTGGACCTTTTCCAACAGCTAAACCAGCATTGTTGACTAAAATATTAATTTTTGAGGTCACATAATCTGGAAGATCTAATACTGTATTTTTTACCTCATTTTCATTTCGAACATCGAAACAACAGACCACACACTCAATTGTCGGATGTTTTACGATTAACTCCTGCTTTAGTGCTTCTAAGCGCTCCAGTCTTCTACCAGTTATAATGATGTTTAGTCCATTTTCTGCAAACTTTCTCGCAATTGCCTCGCCGAATCCAGATGTTGCTCCTGAAACAAACGCAAATATTCCTTTCATTATTAGCTTTTTTTTCTTTTCGTTATTGAGGTTTTAAAAAATACAGCTTTTGACTCTCAAAGTTAAAACATATAATTGAAATCAATTGATTTCGTTGGAATCTTCCACTCATTGAAAACAAGTAGATATTGATGGAATTGTTTATCAGAAATCACTAAATAAGACAACTTGTCAGTTTTTTATGGTTGGCACAAGGATTGTCTTATTGAGGAGCAAAAAAATATTATGAAAACAGGTCAAATTCATGTTCAAACGGAAAATATTTTCCCAATTATTAAGAAATTTCTTTATTCAGATCATGAGATTTTCCTTCGAGAATTAGTCTCTAATGCTGTAGATGCTTCTCAAAAATTGAAAGTGTTATCTTCCAATGGTGAGTTTAAAGGCGAATTAGGAGATTTAAAGGTAGAGGTAATCCTTGACGAAAAAAAGAAAACGCTGACAATTAGAGATAATGGTATTGGAATGTCAGCGGATGAAATAGATAAATATATTAACCAGATTGCATTTAGTGGGGCAGAAGAATTTGTACAACAGTACAAAGGAAAAGAAGGTGCTGACCAAATCATCGGTCATTTCGGATTAGGGTTTTACTCTGCTTTTATGGTGGCAGAAAAAGTTCAAATACGTACACTTTCTCGACATGAAGGAGCAAAGGCCGTTCAATGGGAGAGTAATGGGTCTCCTGAATATACAATTGAGGAAATTGAAAAAGAAACGAGAGGTACGGATATTGTTTTATTTATTTCGAAAGAGTCAAAGGAATTTTTAGAAAAAAATAGAATTCAAGGTATAATTGATAAATATTGTAAGTTTTTACCAATCCCTGTTGTTTTCGGTACAAAAACTGAATATATCGATTCTCCTGAAGGCGAAAAAGATGATAAAGGAAACGTAAAACGTGTTGCGATTGAAGTGCCAAATCAAGTCAATAACACACAACCGGCGTGGACTAAAGCTCCAGCTGATTTAAAAGAAGAGGATTACGATGGGTTTTATCGAGAATTATATCCGATGACATTTGAGAAACCAATGTTTCATATTCACTTGAATGTCGATTATCCATTTAATTTAACAGGGATTCTCTATTTTCCAAAACTTAAGGAAAATATTGAGGTACAAAGAAATAAAATTAATTTGTACTCTAATCAAGTTTTTATAACGGATAGCGTGGGTGAAATCGTTCCTGAATTTCTCACTTTACTACATGGCGTTATAGATTCTCCGGACATTCCGCTTAATGTTTCCCGCTCATATTTACAAGCGGATGGGAATGTTAAAAAAATATCTGCACACATTACCAAAAAAGTAGCAGATAAACTTGCGGAGATGTTCAAGAAGGATCGATCTGATTTTGAGTCGAAATGGCAAGATTTGCAGATCTTTGTTCAATATGGAATGTTATCGGAGGATAAATTTGCAGAAAAAGCAAAAGGCTTTTCATTAATTAAGAATACAGATGGAAAACACTTTACACTAGAAGAATATAAAGATGCCATTAGCGCGCTGCAAACTGATAAAGAAGGTAATACCATCGTGTTGTATTGCAACCGTCTGGATGAGCATTTTGCGCAAGTTAAAAAAGCGAAGGAACGTGGATATGATGTGATTGAGTTGGATGGACCACTTGCACCACATTGGATTGGTAAATTAGAACAGGAAAACGAAAAACTGAAATTTGCTCGCATCGATTCTGATTCCATTGACAAACTAATCAAGAAAGAGGATGATTTACCGTCAAAGCTTTCAAAAGAAGAGGAAGAAAAATTAAAAACTTCATTCGAGTCTGTTGTGAATAAAGAAAAATATTCTGTACAGTTTGAAAGTATGGCGGAAACGGATTCGCCTGTCATTATTACACAACCCGAGTTTATAAGAAGAATGATGGAGCAACAACGTTTAGGAGGAAATAGTTTCTATGGAGCTTTTCCCGAAATGTATAATGTTGTGGTAAATGCCAATCATCCAAAGATAGTTCAACTTTTAGGTAAAGAAGATGCTATTCGACAAGAGCAAATAAAAAACTTAACCGATTTAGCCCTTCTGTCTAACGGATTGTTAAAAGGAGAAGCACTTCATCAGTTTATTGAGCGGAGTGTTGAACAGATTGGATAATTATTAAATTTGTAGGGGGTCTTGACCCCCTTTTTAATTGTATTTGTTTTGTTTAAATGGATTTTAGGCATTGGTGCCTTTTTACTAACGAGAAAGTTCCTTTTCGGAATAGTTGGATTTATTATAGGATCTTTCATTGATTCAAGTATCGAGTCGGATAGATCGCGCAACCGAAACGGTAAAAGCGGAGGAGGTGTTGGTTCGGATCCTTTTGATTATTATCGAAGACAATCCTCTAGGTATGATTTTCAAACAATGCTGATGGCTCTTTCTGCTGCAGTTATGAAAGCGGATGGAAAGGTTTTGAAAATTGAATTGAATTATGTTAAACAGTTTTTTAATTCTCAATTTGGAAATCATTTCCGTGCAGAGCACTTACAAATTTTGAAAGATTTTCTCTCAGCAGATTCTATTCCACTTCAAGAAATTTGTAGTGACATTAAGAATAGACTTCCTTATGAACCTCGAGTTCAATTACTTCATTATTTATTTCATGTAGCCAAATCTGATGGAGATGTCGCTACAAGTGAGATGAATACGATCAACAGAATTTCGAATATGCTAGGTGTATCGGCAACCGATTTCGAAAGTATCAAAAATATGTTTTACAGAAATGTTGATTCAGATTATAAAATTTTAGGTGTTAATTCCGAAGCAAGTGATGAAGAAATAAAAAAAGCATACCGAAAAATGGCCATTACTTTTCACCCGGATAAAGTTGCTCAATTGGGTGATGAACACCAAAAGGCAGCCAAGGAGAAATTCCAGCAAATTCAAGATGCATATGAAGCAATTAAAAAAAGACGAGGCTTTAAGTAATTTCTTTTCTTTTTCTTTTTGATAAAATAAATAAGTTTATTACTTTTGCCGTCCGTTCATTGAACACAGGTGGGATGGGTGAGAGGCTGAAACCAACAGTTTGCTAAACTGTCGTACGGGTAACTGTACCGCGGGTTCGAATCCCGCTCCCACCGCAACAACGTGAAGGTGAAGGTATGAGAAGCCGTAGGGTTCGCCCGCGGATTTAATTTTCGAATTAAATTCGGGAATTTGTTAAAGTGCCAAAAGAGAATCAGAAGCGTCTGATTTTTATAAATAGTTAAGTTCGGGGCGTAGCGTAGTCCG
>DORI01000060.1:0-2537 GCA_003512365.1 Crocinitomicaceae bacterium
TTTGAATTACAGAAGACTGGGTTGATGAATTTAAGTGCATCGGAATCGAGTACGACCGTTTGGTTATTTGTATTCTCGGGTTAATCTTGAGCAATTCCATTTCAATTTGAGCAATATACCGACTAGCTTCATTTGCTCGCATACCATCACCACCTACCGAATACGTGATGAGGGCTTTTTTAGCACGGTGAAACAACCTGTAAAAATGATGTGCATACAACCCTTGTTTTTCTCGGTTCGTTGGCAAGCCTAATGCCCTACGCAGATCCATAGGTATGTTTGATTCTATGCCACTATGGTTCGGGAGGACCCCTTCATTCAATCCGATAATTATAAGCTGTTCAAAATCGAGGAGCCTGGTTTCCAATAAACCCATAATTTGTAACCCGTTGGTAGGATTTCCATGGTATGCAAGGGTTGAATGCATCCAATGTTGATTAAAATACGATTTAAAAGTGCGCAAATTCATTTCTGGCAATCCCTCTTCCACTAGGTTCGATAATTGGATCATGGATTGTTGAAAAACATATAATATTTGTTGCTCCATTTGATGCGAGGAATCAACTCTTTCCAGCAACAAATCAATTATTTTATGGACAATCCCAAGGGCCTTATCATAATTTTTTTTCCAATTCATGAATAACAAATCTAGAATTTGGTCGAGCATTGGGTCGAAATTCCATCGTGCTGGATTCTGAAATACACGATTAAACCTAACCGTTTCAAGCTCCCAAACTATTAATTTATTACGTACATCTTTTTCAATCCAAACCGTGATATATGGGTGTTGGAATAAGGCCAAAATGTCTTTATAATAAGCGCTTTCTGTCTTGAATCGTTCCTTGTTTTCCTGAATGGAAAAAAGTATATCAACAAAAGACTTTAATGGTGTTTGTGCCAAGGGAAGACCCAAAGATAAATTAGCTTGTGCCACCGAATTTGGAATATTCTTCAACATAGGAAGGATTAAGCTTTCATCTGCCAAAAGCACAATTGTTGTATTTAGTTCTTCTTGCGTTAATTTGCATAGTTCCGAAGCCGCAACCTTTATTTGTCCTGTTATTTGTGGGCATTCAACTAAATCTATGCTTAATTCATTATGGCACAGCCCATCTGAAATAAATTGAGGTTTCCGAATGGTAAAAGATTCTAAATTAGTTCTGTGAAACATACCCGCTTCGTGGGCTTCATTTTCTAAATAATATTGGTCTGCATCGATCCAAAATGCGCCTTGTTTTGCGGCTAAGAACCCTTGGATTACTTTTTGTTCAGCCCTGGTAAGGGCATTAAAACCAATAAAATAATGATACTTTTCTGTTGTCCATTCTTTCAGCTGAACAGCTAGTTGTTCAAGGATAATGGAAGACGTCGTGAGGTTCCTTTTCGCTAATTCGCGGTTAAACGCGACGTACAAACTTGGAAGCGATTCCCAAAACAACATAAATTGTTGTTGGCTCTCTGATAATTTTTTGTCGTCGCCTAGGTTCCAACTTTCTAATTCTTTAATAGAAATCAAATTTTTGAATACCTTTTCCGGTGCAATCAAATAGCGTTGTAATTCATCAAAATCGTTAAGCACGGAATTCCCCCAAGTGAGAAAGGCTTCAAACGTTAAGGCATCAAACTCTTTTTTCTGAGTAGCAACTTGGTATAAGATAAACAACTGTCTCGTTTTGTCAATAATTGGACGCTTAGTTGACTTTTGAATAAGTTCATCTATCGTAATAATATCGGGCAGAAAAAGGGGTTTGTTTAATCGTCTTACAAAAGCTTCAAAAAAATACTTTCTTGCTCTTTTCGAAGGAATAACGAGGATAAATTCATCGGTTTTTGGATGTTCCTTTATTATTTTATCCACGCAGATATCAATGAATGTTTTCATGGAGTAAGAAAAGAAAGATAATTGGACGGACTAATTATTTTTACTGGAATGTCTGGATAATATCTTGTAAATAATGGTGGAATGCTAGGCTTACGATTTGTCATCCAACTGAAAATAAATGCTTCTTTTTTTCCTGACTCCTCTTCAACGATTAAATCGATATGCTGACGTGTATGGGACTGCCAAAAAAAGTAACCATTTGTTTTTTGAATTTGTGCATCGATTTTTAATTTTTCGGCAAGCAACCAACTTTTCCATAATTCTTGAACATCCGCCCTAAGAGGAAGTTCGGCAAAATTGTTTTTGTAAAAATTCAGAAAGTAATTGTCGACAAAACTAACCCTAAATCCTTTAATATACTCATATTTTTGACGGGAAGAAAAAGAAGTTAAACAAGTAATTAATCCAAAATCTATTAGCAACATAATATACCTTTGTGCCGTTTCATTATCAATTCCCACCCAAACACCTATTTCATTGAAACTAATCGTTTTATTTGTATGCAAGGCAATATATATGAGGATTTTGTTTACAATTTCTGGTTTATTTACGCGGTGCCTTTTGGTCGTGGAATTCCATGGAGCTTTATCCTGCTGATAAGCTAACTTTGCATTCGGGGTCATTCCATGAATTAACCACTTCGGAAGTAACTCTC
>DORI01000060.1:2555-2943 GCA_003512365.1 Crocinitomicaceae bacterium
TCGAAACACCCCATATTGTGTCAAATAATAAGAAACATTAGGTAAGGAATAAAAATAAAGAGGCGAGGATGAATTCGATTTAGCAAAAACAGATTTGCGCTGGCCGATTAAAACAAACTTAGACAAGAAATGCTCCTGAACGATTTCTTCAACGATGGTTATCAATTCAGGCATTCTCTCAATATACGAGATCAGAACCCAATCTGATTGCGAAAAGAGGAATTTAAATTCGAATGCATCAAGATTTTTGAACTTTTTAATTAAATCATGATTGGAACAATCAAATACATGTATGAAAGGGTTACTTTTTTGAATTTCTAAAACAAGCTCTTCCGGAGTACCTGTAAAAATCTTAATAATCTCGGAATTTAAGGATGCATTAAGAATA
>DORI01000023.1:0-137 GCA_003512365.1 Crocinitomicaceae bacterium
AGATTCCATGCGACTCTCCATGATTTCGCTGAACTTAAGGATTAGTCCTAAAAATTGGTTGAATTTTGTATCTAATGCTTCTTTTAGTCCCTACGCATGGGATTCAACCGGAGCTAATTTGTCTACTTTCGCTTTAC
>DORI01000023.1:193-5005 GCA_003512365.1 Crocinitomicaceae bacterium
TAATTTTACTACAACGCTATTACTTGCACCGAAAAAAACTCGAAAAATCATGAGCGACAAAGTAGAATCGAGTAATCAAAATTGGAACAGTGCTTTTGCGTATTTTTCTCTTCATCCTGAACAAGCTATTTATTTCGATATTCCGTGGAAAGTTACTTTTTCACACATTTATTCTCTTCAGGCGAATCAATTTATTACTTCGAGCAATTCTAAATCTTTCAATCAAGTTCAAACCATTTCTTTTAGCGGTGATGTAAGCTTTACCAAAACTTGGAATTTAAGTGGTAATGTGAATTTTAATCTCATGGATGGAGGTATTACCAACGCCTTTTTTACTTTAAATAGAAATTTACATTGCTGGGCGCTAAGTTTTTATTGGGTTCCAATAGGTGGAAACAAGAGCTTTTTACTGAGTATTCGGAATACTTCTAGTTTATTCAAAGACGCAAAATTCGACTTTAGAAAACCGCCAGTATTTTTATAATTACTTTTCGTTTTTTACTATAATCTTTGCTGCATTAATTTGTTTTTTTTCTCTCTTTAGGTAGAATGCGCCCATAAATAAAATGTGTGAGGTGAAATAGATCCAAGTTAAAATAACTAAAAACGCACCCGTTAATCCAGCATCTTTAAAAACGAAAAAATGTTGAAGGTAATATTTTATTGCAAATTGACTAAGACAAACAACCATTGTGGAAAATAAGGAAGCTCCAACTACAATTTTAGTTTCAATATCTCCATCGTGCCCATAGTTATAGATACAGAAGAATATGGAAAAATAAGAGATAAATGAGAGGCCTAAACTTATAACTGAAATGGCAGCTTGGAATAGAAAACTTTCTTCACTAAACCACATTTCGAGCATTGAGATTAAAAACAATTGACTGAAATATAGCACAATCATGAAGAACATAAAGAGTGCAATGGCGAGAATTGAGAACAACCGAAATTGAATAACATCTTTAACTAGGTCCACTCGCGTTCTCTTCTTTATTGGTACATCCAAGGTATCGTTCACTCCCCTTTTAACCGAAGAAGTCATAGCAGAAGTAGTTACTATAATTGCTAAAATACTCAGTATTTCCATCCAAATATTCGGTTTGGTAAATTGAGTGTTCGTGAAAAATTCTACTATCGAAGTGGTATCTTTTAGACCTACTTGATTGGTTAAAAACCTTATTATTATCTGTTCAATAGTCTCCTGTCCGAAAATTCTACCAAAAAGCGAAAAGCTAACAAAGGCGATTGGAATCAATGCAAACAAACTGTAATAGGCCAAAGCCGCTGCGTGATTATTTTGATGTTTGAAATAACCTGTTATTGTAGCTGCGTATTTTTTTAATTTACTCATGTAGCAAATTTTCTTCTTATTCGAATAAATCGAACTTCATTCAATGGATAATTTGCATAAAGGACAATCATTTTTTGTTCGCAAAGCATATAAGATTGGTAAAATCCCCCGCTGAACATTGCATATTGAAAGTTCACGGGTATTCCGTCTTTTTCGGAAGTTTCAAATTCATCTGGACGGAAAAAATAAGTGTCATTTTCAACGATAATTTCATTCACAGGTCCAAATAATTTGGCAATTTCCTTATTCTTCAACTGGTAATAAATCTCTTGGGGTTTTCTGTTTTTTGATAATTTACCCTTTCTTAAGAAAGTAACGTTGTCGCAAAGGCCAAGAATGTCCTGCGGATCGTGAGAGACTAAAATAATTGCCAAGTTTTCTTGAAATTTCAATTTCATTATTACCTCCGCGAGTCTTTGTTTTAAAACCGTATCTAAATGGCCAAATGGTTCGTCGAGAAGAAGTACATCGGGAGCATGTGCAATAGCTCGAGCAATCGCAAGACGTTGTTTTTCTCCTCCTGACAATAATGACGCTTTTGTTTGAGCCACGTGTTGTAATTGAAGTAATTTTATTAATTCTTTAATTCTCTTTTCACGTTTGTCAAAAGGATAACCGAGAATGGATTCTCTGATGTTTTCTTCAGTCGTGTGGTAGTTATCTAATTTAAAATCTTGGTTGACAATCGAGATGTTCTTATAACCTGGTATCAATAATTCGCTCGATATTGGCATTTCCTCACCGTTCCATGTCAAGGAACCTTCATTTGGAGCAAGAATTCCTGCCATTATTTTTAATAAAGATGATTTTCCCGCACCACTTTTTCCGACCAATCCTAAAAGCTCTCCACGCTTTACACTTAAATTGACATTTCGCAAAATAGGCCTGTCATAAGTCAAATAGATATCTTTAATGCGCAACATTATTGTATCAAACTTTTTGGAAATTCTTTACTAGCAATATAAATTCCCGGAATAGGATTAGCTAAGGGTTCATTGTCTTTGATATAAAAACAGAGCCTTGTATCGTTTTTGTTGGTCTTAATCTCCAATCGATCTAAAATGGACTCAGATACACCAACCTGACAATCTGGAGCATCTTCAGATTTTAGCGTAACAATCCTCATGGCCCCAACGCTTTCGGAAAATTCATTTCCATTTGGCAAGATTCCTCGTAGCTCGTAAACAGAGTTTTGAATTTCCTCCATTTTCGAAACCGAATTGTTTATGACTAATTCATCTTCCCAAATATACTTTTTGTTGTCAGCGCTTTCTTCACCTTGATTGCTCTCGTCGGCAATTTTCTGAGAAAATAATTCATTAAGTAAGTAAACGTGTATGGTACATTTCATTTTTTCTTTATTTCGTTTTCTTTAAAAGCGGATGGCATTAAATCTGGGACTATTTTGAGTATTAAGGGAAGTAAAATTGCTCCTCCTGGTAATAAAAATATTCCTATCGAGGGAACTGACTTTAGAACATCCATAAATTGTGTTTTTACCTTTTCTTTCTCTTCCTTGGAAAGATCTTGTTGCGTGGATTTTTTAATCAACGCTATAAGTTCTTTACTCTCCTTTAGTTCATTTACGAATTTATCTTTATTTCTTCCTAAAATTCTAATCCAACGTTTGGAGAATCCCTTGTAAACTACCTTAACCTGATTGTCTTCTTTTATTTGATTGAGTTGAACGCTTTGATCAAAAATAAAGGCATCGCAAATTAATCGACATTCCTCAATCTCAATTGCATTTAGCCCAAACTGTTCTCCCAATTTCTGCATCTTGGATTCTTCTTGTTCAGTTATGGCATGTGTACCCTCCGTTATAAATAATGCCAATTTATAGGTGATTTTTGCCAATTGCTTATTTTCAAATGAAATTGCAGATAACTCATGAGTTTTATTCATGTAGTTTTCGAGTTCACGTTGAAAGTGACGCGGCAAATCGGCCGAGGCTAAAAGGTGATCAATAATTCGTTGTTCTTTAGGCTCTATTAATTCATCTGCCAGTGCCGCTGCTACTGCGCCCTTGAGAACCGAAAAAGCATAATTATTGCGCTTTTCATCAAAGGAAATGGTGCTTTCATCTAGGAATTCAATAAACAACAGAACATCAATAAAAGTTAATGCATTCGATAAATGATTGATCCAATAGTTCGAACCAAAAATGGAGGTATTTACTTTTACGCGATTTGCAAGTGTTTTTTCCAATTCATGAATTTGGTCTCCTTTTAACCATTTATCCACCCATCTTTCTTCTTTCCAAATTCTATAAAACTGACAGAGCGTTTGAATGAATGCTTCTTTACTATAGTTCTTTCCACTTTTCTGAAGATAGGCGAGCATTAGGGCCTCAAATAAAAGTAATTTTAATGCTTCGTCTTGCGTGTAATGGTCCCTTTCAAGTTCATTTGAGAAAATAAAAGAATTAGCAACTCCGAATACCAAACCTGTTTTAGATGAAATTAGTTCTACTAATTCTTCCAACTCATCATTGGATTCATCTAGTGAAAGCGTAATGATTCCGTTCTCTTCTAGCTCAAAATATTTGGCTATCCAATTTCTTGAACCTGGTGATATTTTTTCTTTATTTGAAGGCATATCGGATAGCTAAGCCTCCGCCCCATCCGAAACCAATTGGACTTAGTGAAAGAACCGGCCCAGTATCTAAGGATAAATTTAACGGAAAATCTTGAAACGTATAATCCACTCCAACAACTCCATTTACAGATAAAATATAGGTTCCGGAAGTTACTCCTAAAGTTGGACCAACTCCCACATACCAATCTAACCCGGTAGGTTCAGGCAATGATTTTTGAACTTCAGCTAAGGCAGAAATTAACAATGTATTTGAAAAGCCTCCAATAGTTCCTTCAACCGCAAAACCTGGTCTCAAAAAGTGTTTAATGTCTAGGCCACCGAGAGAGGGATAACCACCTTTTATTCCAACGGCTGTTTTATATTGCTGTGACCAAGAACACGTTGAAACAGCCAAAAACAATAATGTTGTTAGGGATAACTTTTTCATAAATCAGAATTTTAACAAAATTAAAGTTTACCTGCCAAGGTAACGGCTTTTTTTGCCACGAAAAATACACCTCCCGATGTTGAAAACACTTCGAAACGCAAGATATAGATGCCAATACTTGCTTTTGCTTGATTCTCTGTAGTTCCATCCCAATAAAACACACCTTCGGTTCCGAGGTATTCGTTCGAAAAAATTGTTTTGACTAAGCGCCCCCGTTCGTCGAACATTTGTGCCTTTGCAAGCATTCCCGGTTCCGAAAGCGTATAGGATATTTGCAAAATATCCTCGAAGCCATCATTATCGGGTGAAAAGACTTCATTGGTCAAGGTCAAATTTCCATTTGAAACAGCAGGTAAAAATTGAGAGTTCTTTCTACCAGGCGTTCCAAATCCATAATCTTCCGCAGCGGAATGCCAATTGAATTCGCTATCTGACA
>DORI01000024.1 GCA_003512365.1 Crocinitomicaceae bacterium
TGAATTCAAGTCCACTAGGTGTAATGCCTGCTTGAAAAATAGCCGCCACTGCTTCACAAGCCTTTTGAGCATCGAAAAAAGGAACGAGCAAAAGCAAGTCATGAGTTGGATGCGGAATTAATTTCAAAACGATTTTTGTGATAATAGCTAATGTTCCTTCAGAACCTACAATAAGTTGAGTAAGATTATAACCCGTAGCATTTTTTAATACATTAGCCCCTGTCCAGATTATTTCTCCGGTGGGCAACACAATTTCTAAGTTTAAAACATAATCTTTTGTGACGCCGTATTTGACAGCTTTTGGTCCACCAGAATTTTCCGAAACATTTCCTCCGATAAAACAGGATCCCTTACTTGCGGGNNGCGGGATCTGGTGGGTAAAACAATCCTTTTTCTTTTACCGCATCTTGCAAAACTTGAGTTATCACTCCAGGTTCTACAGTAACTTGATGATTTTTCTCATCAATTTCAATGATTTTATCAAACTTTTCCATTGAAATGAGTACACCACCATGATCGCACAAAGCTCCACCGCTCAATCCTGTACGTGCTCCAGCCGGAGTTACAGGAATATGGTGCTCATGACAAAAGTTCATAATTTCGGAAACTTCCTCGACAGAAATTGGTTTCAATACAATTGCTGGAGGAAAGTTAAAGTCTTCAGTTTCATCAGAACCATAAATTTTTCTTATTTCGGTTGACGTTATTGCTCGGTCCCCTAAAAGGTCTTGAAAGTAGGACAAGTGAACGTGGGATAGCATATTTTTCGTTTACCCAAAAGTAACAAATGATTGCATATCTCGAACTCAAATGAAAGTTGTATTTTCGTGAAAAATTGCAAATATGTCAAAAGAAGTCTTTATTGTTGATGGGGTAAGGACACCCATTGGATCTTTTGGAGGAACCCTCGCAGGAGTTCGTGCTGATGACTTGGCGGCACATGCCATTCGAGCGCTGAAGGATAGGCATCCAAATCTAGATTTTTCAAAAGTTGAAGATGTAATTTTGGGATGTGCAAATCAAGCAGGTGAGGACAACCGAAATATTGCCCGAATGGCTAGTTTACTTGCCGGACTTCCTGTTGAAGTTGCAGGAGAAACGGTAAATCGCTTGTGCGCATCAGGAATGGCAGCTGTAGTTAATGCAGCACGTGCAATAAAAGATGGTGCCGGAGATTTGTACATTGCGGGTGGAGTAGAACATATGACACGTGGTCCTTGGGTAATTTCAAAAACATCATCTGCCTTTGGAAGAGATGCTCAAATGTTTGATTCATCTTTTGGGTGGCGTTTTATTAATCCAAAAATGGAAGAAATTTATGGAGTTGACAGCATGGGAATGACTGCTGAAAACTTGGTGGAGAAATACGGAATAGAACGTGAAGCGCAAGACCGCTTTGCTTGTTGGTCACAGGAAAAAGCTGCGAAAGCGAAAGAAAACGGATTTTTAAATGGTGAAATAGCTGCCGTTTCGATTCCTCAAAAGAAAAAAGATCCTATTCATTTCGCAACAGATGAATTTGCCAGAGCATCAACCACCATGGAAACATTAAGCAGTTTGAAACCGGCATTTAAAAAAGATGGAACCGTTACCGCTGGCAATGCATCCGGCTTAAATGATGGTGCAGGAGCTTTATTGATTGCTTCTGAAACGGGGGTGAAAAACAACAACCTGAAACCGATGGCTAGAATTGTAAGTGCCGCAGTTGCTGGGGTTGAGCCTCGTATTATGGGGATAGGACCCGTTTATGCTTCTCAGAAAGCACTAGAAAGAGCAGGGTTGACCTTGGCCGACATGGATGTTTTGGAATTAAACGAAGCTTTTGCAGCACAAGTTTTAGCTTGTACACGTACAATGGGACTTAAAGATAATGATCCGCGAATAAATCCAAATGGAGGAGCAATTGCATTGGGACATCCTCTGGGAATGTCAGGTGCCCGTTTATTATTGACCGCTGCTCGTCAACTTCAACTAACCGGAAAACGATACGCATTGGTAACCATGTGTATCGGTGTTGGACAAGGCTATGCAACAGTAATAGAACGAGTTTGATGAAAATTCTTTTGAAATTCGCCTTTTATTTGGTGATTTTCTGTCATAACTTCTTTAGTGCGCAAAAAACTTTTGTTTTTGGTAAAACGAACGAACACGCCCGCGCCATTTGTAGTAAAGGAAAAACTATTTTTATTGGTACTAATCTCGGGAGAATTTATAAAGTAAAAGGGAATAAATCTAAATTAATTTCAACTGATAGCTTTCCTGAAATTCGAGATATTCAGTTAGTTAGAAGAAAATTACACGTGATGCAAACCGGAAATATCGGGAGGATGATTTGCTTTAAAAAGGGATTATTCGGCAAGTATACATTAGAAAGAATTCAAACTTTTGAATCAGGCGGTAAAAACGTATTTTTAGATGGATTTAGTATTTATAAAAACAAGGGTTTATTGATGGGAGATCCTATCGATGGTAAGTTTTCGCTTTATTGTTTAAGTGCATCGGGCGAGTGGGAAAAATTACCGAACGTTGCTTCAAATACCGGAGAAGCTGCTTTTGCAGCAAGTGGAACTACCGTCCATGTTTCCGCAAATCATTGGTATTTTGTTTCTGGTGGACTTGACTCGCGTTTATTTCATTCCACAGATTATGGATTAACGTGGGAAATTCTAGAGCTTCCATTTTCATCATGTGAAAGTTGTGGGGCTTATTCCTTAAGTGTTCTAACTAAATCAAATTTGGTCACTAAAGTTATAGTCGGTGGTAACTATCTGTTTCCGAACGAGAAACAAAGTAATTCGTTTTTACAAATCAATAATGATAGCAGTTGGATAACCCCGGAAGTTTCACCAAGAGGATATAGGTCCGTGGTAATTTACAATGAGAAAAGTAACTTATTGTTTTGTGGAGGAACCAATGGTATTGATTTTTCATCAGATTTTGGTCGCAATTGGTTTTCAATTTCTGGTGGGAACTGTTTTTCCATGATTCCATACAAGAAAGGATTGATCTATACATCTGACAAGGGACGAATAATAAGACATAAAGAAGTAAAGAAGTAATTGTACTATTCGCGAAATTCACTAAATTAGCCATCATGCGATTTCTCCCGAGTATTTTTCTTATTTTTTATTTGATTAGTTCATGTAAGAAACAACCCACAACTTGGGAACAAGAATTGGTTTCTCCAATTGCTAGTGATACCATTGATTTATCGAATTTTTACAATGATTCTACTTTAGTATCAGTAATACCCGGCTCATTAAACCTTGACCTGTCAAGAACAATTTTAAATATTGGTATTAACGATGTCGTCAAAATTCCAGACACAACGATTTCCCAAGTTTTTAGTCCTACCTTGAATATTAATAACGTACAACCTGGTTCTCAGTTTGTAAATTCAATTGAGGAACATCCTTTGGCTTTAGGTGATGTTATTCTGAAAAAAGCGATATTATCTTCTGGGAGTATTAATTTAAAAGTTTTTAATCCATTAAATACAGGTGTGATTTTTACTATTGAGATGCCAGGCGTGACACAGGGAGGTGTGAATTTGACGCATGAATTCAGTGTTCCAGCCGGAAGTATTGCATCTCCTTCCTCTGCCGTGACAAGTTTTGATATTTCCAATTATGAGTTAGATCTTACTGCTCAGTCAGGTCTAAATTATAACAAATTACAGTCGCGTTTAAGCATTAAAACAGATCCAAACGGACCTGTTACGAATGTAACTACAAACCATGATTTTACTTTTCAAGCTAAGTTAACTGACTTGAAATTGAGCTATGCAAAAGGTTACTTTGGATCCGCAACCATAAGTGATACCTCACAATTCACTGTGCCGTATTTATCCAATATTGTCTCAGGTAGTATTGATATTCCTTCCTCAGATATTCAATTTAAAATAGAGAATGGGATGAAATTAGCAATGCGAGCAGCATTGACTTATGCAAAAAACACGAATTCCCAAGGAAATTCAGTTTTCTTATCATCGTCACTCATGAATAATCCAATTCTTCTTAACGCTGCTTTAGGTTCATGGAACAACATTGCGCCATCTAGTTCGATTCTAAATTTCACGCCTTCTAATAGCAATATGGAGCAGTATGTCGAGAATTTGGGAGGAAATCAAGAACTAGGTTATCAATTACAATTGAATCCTTGGGGAAATATTTCAGGGAGTACAGATGAGATTTTTCCGAATAGTAGAATTAAATTAAAGGTATGTACACAGATGCCAATGACGATAGGAAGTGATGGGTTGACGTTGAGAGACACCTTTAATTTATCTTTATCACAAAACTCTTCAAAATCTCATCTCACCTCAGGCATAATAAAACTTAAAGCTTCAAATGCCTTTCCATTCGCTGTTTCTCCTGTATTGTACCTTGCAAATGAAGCTGGCGACATTTTATTTACGGTTATTGGAGATGCACAGATTTCGAGTTCGGAAATGGGTGTTATAAATCCGCAGACTGGTCTAAAAGAAAAGAGCTCTACAGTACAATTTTATTTATCGGAAGAAATAATCACTCAACTTAGTTCAATTAAAAAAGTAATAGCCGAGTTAAGAGTCGATTCTCCCGATATTAATACAGGAGCCAATATACCTGTTTCAATTCCTTATGGAGCATATGTTTCCGTTAAACTTAGTGCTATCATGCAATCAAAAATTGTTTATTGATGAAATACCTTTTGCTCATTTTCTATATCACATGTTTGACGTTAAAGGGTATGACGCAAAATTGGTTACCAGTTTTTCAAGATACATTAGCTGATAATTCTACTGAAATATGGTTTGATGCAGGCGCTCAATACAATGGAAATTCATTGCACCGCAATTTGGTGTCCAAGCTTTTTTACGGAGGCGAAATTACGAATGAAATTAAAGAACAGAATTTGAACAGGATGAAGAATGTGAATCTATTCTATTCGGATATTCAGTCTGAGGTCAGCTATCGAAATACGAAAAGTAACTTTTTTAGAAATAAGCGTTTGGGTTGGTCTTTGAAATTGGGCGCAGCCTCTTATTTAACGTCTAATTTCAGTAAAGATGCTTTCCATCTTGCCTTTTTTGGAAACGCTCCTTTTGCTGGACAAGTCGCAGACATTTCTGGGAGTAGAATTCAAAATTATACCTTCGAAAAAATCGGTTTTGGTCTAATTGACAAAAGATCTAGCTCTTCGGTTCATTTTAATTTTGTTAATTTGACCAATTACACAGATTTTCATGCATATTTTGGAGGAGTTTTTCAATCCGAAGAGTTGGATACGCTTCAGGTTTTGTTAAATGGTAAATTCAGACAATTTGGAGATGGGAAATTTTCATCAGGTGCCGGTGCGTCTTTTGATTTAGACAAAAGACTTTACGTTTTAAAGAATAATGGGCAACCACTTTTTTTTCGCCTTGAACTTAACAATATAGGTGTAGTAAGAGCAAGTTCCTCACAATCTTTCAGAGCTGATACGCTCATTCAATTTACAGGCTTCACCTTCAATGAAATGATTTATGGAACCTCATTGCTTGATTCAACTCAAACCTTGTTACAAAAACTAGGTATCGAGGAACGACAGGAAAGCTCTTGGGTACTGTTGCCTTTCTCAATTCAACTTTCTAAAATGGTTAACTCATCTTCGAATGCATTATTTCAGGAATTCTATGGTGCACGAATGGTTTATTTGTCTGATATTCAAATTTTTGCGGGGGTTGATTTTAAAGTTCCGCTGAAAGGAAAGATTAATTGGCATGTTGGAACAAATATTTCATACGGTGGAAGTGCTAATGTGATGTTTGGAAATTATAGTCATTTATCCTCCGGAAAGTGGTCTCTTGGAATGGTGAGCGAAAACCTTTTACTTCAATCAGGAGAATCCTTTAAATTTAAGTTACAATGCGCATTCTAGTTATTTTTTTCATTTGTTTTGGTGCTACGTCTTTCGCTCAAACTTCTTTCTATCGATTATATAGTGGATCAGGTAATGATAAAGGAGAAGATGTAGTGCAATTGGAAGATTCAAGTTATGTCATTGTTGGTTCTTCCAGTAGTTGGGTTGACAACCAAGCAGCTTTCATGTTACACGTGGATAGTTTAGGCAATTATCTTTGGAGTCATGCCTATGGTGGGGCAGAGGTTGACGGAGGAAAGCGGGTTTTATACAAGCCTGGAAGTGGATTTTTCATCATCGGGCAGTCAAACTCCTATTCAACTTCAGCTGATTACGATTTTTATTTTGTTAAAACAGATGTAAATGGAACTCTCATTTCCGAAAAGACTATTTCGCATCCAGGTTGGGATCGCGTTCATGATGCAATTTGGACAAAAGATTCTACTCTTTTAGTTGTGGGGGAAACGCTTCCTGCACAAGGAGAATCAAATATATTTTTGGCTCTTATGAATCAAAATGGAGATTCTTTATGGACAAAGGAAATAGGAGGCATGGGTCCCGATAAGGCTACCTCTGTAATTCGCGTAGATGATAGCTTATACCTTGTGGGTGGAGAGTTATTTATTGCGGATTCTGGATTTGTGAAAGGAATTGTCATGAAAATCAACAACCAAGGGCAAATTGTTTGGCAAGACACCATTAACGAAATTACAGGAGAATCAGGTATTACCGAGTTAGCTTTGGCTCCTACATTTTATTATGGAATGGGTTATTCAAAAAAATCTGCTGAAGATTACGATCCTTTTTTTGGAAGATATAATTGGGATGGATCTTTCATTACAGGTTATGTTCAAGTAGAGAATAATTCCAGTAAAATTCCAAATGAAATGGTATATATTGCTGCCGGTAATCGCATGGCATTGGCAATGTCAAAATATGATTTCGCTCATCCAACAAGAGTTTATGATATGTTATTAGCCAATTTTGAAGCCAACGATTTATATTGGTTGGATCAGAGTGTATCCATTGAATATGAGCAGATGGAATATATTGGACAAGTAATCACAACTTCAGATAATTCTACAGTTTTTCTTGGTTCGAGCGATTGCCAATGGGTGTGCGAAACGTCTTTTAATGGTGGAGGACATATTTACTTAATGAAAGTGGGTAATCATAATCTGTTTCCTCAAACGAATCAATATACAACTATCAACGACATCCGCCAATTGGTAACTATTTCGGAAGAAACTACTCCATCAATAAAACTCTATCCAAATCCGGCTGATCATTATTTTGTTGTGGAGCTGGCAAATTCTATTAATTGTCTGATTCTCGGTCAAGATGGTAGGCTTATANNTATAGATTCCTTGGTTGTACCCCCAGGAAAATCTGAACATAAATTGGATATGTTAAGATCCGGAATTTATTGGTTTCAATTCAAAAACGAAAAAGTAACAAAGACAGTTAAAGTAATCGTTAAATGATGCTGTATTGGCGTATTTTTAATGACCGTTATGCTTCGCGTATTGAATTTTGGATCGTACTATTTTTTGTTATTCGATTAATCGGTATAACGAATGCCCCCTTAGAAATTGCACATAATTGGCGACAAGTTACTGGTCTGATGGTAGCTAGAAATTTCTATGAAACTGATGCTTCACTTTTTTACCCGCGAATTGACGATACTCAAGGTGGAACTGGTATAATTGGAATGGAGTTTCCTTTGTTGAATTATTTACATTATTTAATGGCATTAATCTTTGATTACGACCATTGGTATGGTCGACTTATTAACTTGATTATTAGTTCAATTGGAGTATTTTATTTCTATAAAACCCTTCGTTTACTTTTCACAGAAAAAGTGGCATTTTATGCGTCATACGTTTTGTTAGTTTCGAGTTGGTTTGCTTTTTCACGTAAGATGATGCCAGATACATTTTGTATTTCTTTAATGTTTATTGCTGTTTATAATGGCTTGAAGTATTTACACGAGGGAAAAATAGCTAATATTTTGTGGTACTTCGTTTTTGCTACATTAGCTATTTTAAGTAAAATTCCAGCCGGAATTTATTTAAGTATTTTCCTGCCATTTATTTTCCTGAATAAACCTTCTGTTAATCAAATTTCTTGGTTCGTATTGTTTACCGTTTTTTCATTAGTAATTTCTGGCTATTGGTATTTTGTGTGGTGTCCTTATCTATCTGAAACTTATGGTCAGTGGTATAATACAGGAATGAGCTTGAACGATGGTTTTATTGAAGTGTTTTCTCATTTTTCAGATACGTCAAGAAGATTTTATTTTGATGCATTTTCAGGTTTTATAGCATTTGGAGTCTTCTTAATTGGAGTCTATTTTCTTTATAATAAAGGAGAAAAACTCTTTGTATTAATGGTGTCTATTTTGAGTATTGTATTTTTCTTCTACATGCTGAAATCAGGCTATTTTTTCCACCACCATACGTATTATATTTTGCCTTTTGTGCCTGTAATGGCTATGGTTGTTGGATTTTTATTTTCATTATTCGAGAATAAAAAAACACTTATAGTCTCACTGTTAATACTTATCACTTTAGAGGGGGTAGCAAATCAGCAACATGATTTCTTTTTAAAGGAGTCTGAAAAATATAAGCTCAATTTGGAGTCTTTTCTAGATTTACATATTTCTCGTGAAAATAAAATAGCAATAAATGGAAACGGTAATCCTCAACTACTATATCTAAGTCATCGCAAAGGTTGGGTTTGTTCGGATAATCAAGTGAATGAATTAGGTTTTTTAAAAAGTCTTAAGTTAAAAGGTTGTGAATACCTTATGTTGGTTAAAAATGAAAATAGGAAGTATAATCTTCATTTGACTCTGATTTCCTCAAATAAATTTGTTGAGGTCTACAAACTTTAACATCAAGATTTCCGTCTTTTTCGTTCTTTGGTCAATAAGCTGAGTTCACGCCCTGTTTGACCAGCAACTGATGTGTTTTCATCGGCACGCCTCAATAAATAGGGCATAACCTCTCGTATGGGACCAAAAGGCACGTATTTCGCCACATTATAGCCTGCATCAGCTAAATTGTAGGAAATATGATCGCTCATTCCTAAAAGTTGCGAAAAATAAAATCGTGAATCATCCGGAAAAATTGAGTTTTGTTGGAGAAGCTCTGATAATTTCAATGAACTTTCTTCGTTGTGGGTTCCTGCGCAAAGTGCAAAATGTTCTTTGTTATGGATTATAAAATTCAATGCTTCGTTGTAATCTCGATCCGTTGCATTTTTATCAGGTTGAATCGGTGATGGATAACCTTTGGAAACTGCTCGTGCTCGCTCTTTCTCCATGTATGCACCTCTAACCAGTTTAACCGCGTATATAATTTTATGAGATTTAGCAAATTCGAGCATTTCTTTCAAATAACTTAACCGATCATGACGATACATTTGCAGTGTGTTGTAAACCGTTGGAAAAGTCTCGTTAAACTTAACCATTTGCTCGTTGGTCCACTGATCAATAATATCTTGTATCCAGGTTTCTTCTGCATCAATAAAAACCGAAACTTGATTTTCATACGCTTTTTGACATATTTTTTCTATTCTTGATTTTATTGCATTTAATCCAACTAATTCCTGCTCAGTAAATTGATTAGAATTATCGGAAGCTTTTTCTAGCAAATCAAATCTTCCAATTCCAGACACTTTAAAAACTGCGAAAGGTATATTGTTATCATTTTTAGCACGTTGAATGGTTTCAATGATTATGTCAACTGTTTTATCAAAATCGTCATCGCTTGTTTTTCCTTCTACTGAGTAGTCCAAAATTGTTCCCACACCGAAAGCGCCTAAGGATTGGATGGTATTACTACATTCTGGTATGGTCTCTCCTCCGCAAAACTGTTTGAAGATAGTAGGCTTTATTGCCCAGCCGATTGGAATACGGATCGCTAAGAAAAAGTTCGTAACAATTTTTCCAATTTTCACGAAGGTTGGAGATCCAATAATTTTAAATAACCAATATGCCCTTCTCAAGTCTCTATTCGATTTACTCCTAAAAGCAATCTCTGTGTTATCGAATGATATCATGTTCCAAATTTAATTGCTTTTTTTTAATGCTTCTCAATAAAAACTTTAATTACATTTGATAGGTAATTAACTTATGCATCTATTTCAAGGTTCGGGATATTCAATCGAAATTGGATCACTATTAGATTCAAGTTTTTCGTGCATTCTTGAGGAATATAAAGAGCTGAATATCATAATAATCGTTGATGAAAATACGCATGATGCCTGTTTGGAATTCCTAATTACAAATTTCCCTGAACTTGAAAATGCCGAAATAATATTATTACCCTGCGGAGAAGAAAATAAAGTAATGGAGGTGTGTTATCAAGTTTGGAATGCATTTACAGAATATGGTTTTGGAAGAAAAGATCTAGTTATCAATTTAGGAGGAGGAGTGGTAACGGATATTGGAGGATTCATAGCTAGTGTGTATAAACGAGGAATGAATTTTATTAATATTCCAACTTCTTTACTCGGAATGGTAGATGCTGCAATTGGAGGAAAAACAGGAATTGACTTGAACAATTTTAAAAATCAACTTGGAACCTTTGCACATCCGACTCATGTTTATATTGACCGAGAATTTTTATCAACATTACCTGAGGAAGAGATTTTTAATGGATATGCAGAAATGCTAAAACACGCGCTGGTGCGTGACAAAGATTATTGGGATAGAATAAAAATTATCCACTCGGAAGATGAACTTACCACAAATGAAGTTATTTTTCATTCCGTAAAAATTAAAGCATCGATTATAGAAGAAGATCCAAAGGAGGGAGGATTGCGAAAAATACTTAATTTCGGTCATACCGTTGGTCATGCTTTAGAGTCTTACTACATGGATAAAACTTCGATTTCTCATGGTCACGCTGTAGCATTGGGAATGATTGCTGAGGCTTATATATCGATGAAACAAGAGCGTATATCAGAGATTGAATATAAAGAAATTGAAAAAACAATAACGAATAGTTTTCCAATGATTACTTTAGAACCAGACGATATAAGAGAAGTTATTCGATTAATGCATCAAGATAAGAAAAACGACAAAGGAAAAATTCGATGTACCTTGTTGAGTGGTATCGGAACCTCGGAATATGATATTACAATTAAGGAAGAAGAAATAGCTCTTTCTTTACTTCATCTATCGCTTTTGTCTAATATCTCAAATTAGACTTCTGATTTCTTGAATTATTTTCATTGCAAAATCATTAGCTGATTTGTCAGTTGAAGATTCGGAATAAATACGAATAATAGGTTCAGTATTACTTTTTCTCAAATGAACCCATTCTTTTCCTATGTAGATTTTAACACCATCAGTGGTGTCGACTTCTTCCGAGGCATATTTTGCCGCAATTTTTTCTAAAATCAAGTCAACATTAATTTCTGGAGTAAGTTCTATTTTATTTTTAGAAATCACATAAGAAGGATAACTATCTCTCAAAGAACTCACCTTCATTTTTTTATGAGCTAAGTGACTTAAAAACAAAGCAATTCCAACCAACGAATCTCTACCGAAGTGTAATTCTGGATAGATTACACCTCCGTTACCTTCTCCGCCGATTACAGCTCCTATTTCTTTCATTTTATTCACGACATTAACTTCTCCAACCGCAGACGCTGCATATTGCAAACCTCTAGATTCTGTAATATCTCGTAATGCGCGAGTTGAGGACAGATTAGAAACTGTTGGACCTGGTGTGTGCGTTAGAACATAATCGGAAACAGCAACAAGTGTGTATTCCTCTCCAAACATAGAGCCATCCTCACAGACGATAGCCAGGCGATCTACATCTGGATCCACTGTTATTCCAATGTCTGCTTTTACTATGGTGATTTTTTCAGATAAATCAGTTAAGTGTTCAGGTAATGGTTCTGGATTATGCGGGAAGTGTCCTGTTGGATCACAATATAATTCTGTGATTTTCGAGACTCCAAGGGATTTAAGCAATGCAGGAACAAAGATCCCTCCACTAGAATTTACGGCATCCACGACTACATGAAAATTTGCAGAGCGAATGGCAGCTGAATCAACGAGTGGTAAATTAAGAATGAGATCAATGTGCTTTTGCATGTATGATTCGTCTTTCTTTACCCTTCCTAGATGATCGACTTCTGCAAAATCAAAAGATTCTAATTCAGCAATTTCGAGCACACTAGCTCCATCTGCTGCAGAAATGAATTCTCCTTTTTCATTGAGAAGCTTAAGCGCATTCCATTGTTTTGGGTTATGACTTGCTGTAAGAATTATTCCTCCAGCTGCATTTTCCAAAGGAACTGCAACTTCAACAGTAGGTGTTGTTGACAATCCTAAATCTACGACATCAATACCAAGACCAACAAGTGTTTGACAAACCAATTGAGATATCATTTCACCTGATAATCGTGCATCTCGTCCAATTACCACCTTAACTTTTTTCGAAGTATTTCTATTTTTTAACCATGTTCCATATGCAGCACTAAATTTTACGGCATCTAAAGGAGTTAAACCTTCACCCACATTTCCACCAATTGTTCCTCGAATTCCTGAAATTGATTTAATGAGTGTCATTGCATTAATTTTATCTTCATTTTTATCATGTCCAAGCAAGCAACTGCGGCTTCAATACCTTTATTACCGTGTTTACCTCCAGAACGATCTATTGATTGTTGAATGTTGTTATCGGTAAGTACACAAAAACCAATCGGTTTGTTTTCGGAAAGCATTACCTGCATTATTCCATCAGTAGCACCTTGACAAACAAAATCAAAATGTTTGGTTTCTCCTTGAATAACCACACCAATTGCAACGACACCATCAATTTTCGGATTTTGACACAATAGTTGAGCTCCAAGTGGAAGTTCAAATGCACCGGGAACCCATTCAATGTTTAGTTGACTGGCGGGTATACCCACTGTTTGAAATACCTCTAACGCTCCTTTTAATAGGTTTA
>DORI01000236.1:0-333 GCA_003512365.1 Crocinitomicaceae bacterium
ATGTCTTTCGTAGAAATGATCTGTATCTTTCCGGGAAATCACATTAATTTGACTGTTCCAGTGCTCGTAAAGTTCTTTTAATTGTTCGAACTGAGAAACTTGCACTGAACTCAGCTTAGGAAAATAAGCTGTAATTAATTTCACTAAATGGTATCTTTTGTTTTTTCCATCATGGCTGCCAAAAAATCGCGGGCTCTAAATAATTGCGCTTTTACAGTTCCTAGAGGAAGGTTCATTTGCTCTGCAATTTCCTCGTAACTCAGTTCTTCGAAATATCTTTTTTCAACCAAATCGCGGTATTTTGGTTTTAGTTTACTAACCAATAGTCGCATG
>DORI01000236.1:408-4465 GCA_003512365.1 Crocinitomicaceae bacterium
AATAGTCGCATGTGATTAACCCGTTGCCCTTGCATAATAGATTCCTCGGGATTTAGTGTTGCGGATTTTGCATCGATACGCATTTTTTCTCCATCCTCCATAACAATTCCAGAATCCATTGAAGTTAGTTGAATTCGTTTCTTTCGAATAAAATCTATACAATTGTTGGAGGCAATCTTAAACAACCACGTACTAAAAGCAAAGCTCGGAGAATATTGGTCTAATCTACTGAATGCTTTACCAAATGCTTCAATAGTTAGGTCGTCAGCGTCATCGGGATTTTTCACCATTTTCACCATCATAAAGTAGATGGAGTCACGGTACCTTTCCATTAAGGTAGCATACGCCAATTGATTTCCAGCCAAGGCATCCTCAACAAGGGTTAAATCTTGTTTAGCTTTTTCGGATAAATGTTCATTTTCTACCATCTATATAATTTTTGACGTTCGGTGACATAGTAGATTATCGGCATTATCAAGGCATAAAATAAATCCCACAATAAAAAATAAGGGATAA
Organism: Crocinitomicaceae bacterium; assembly: GCA_003512365.1. GTDB lineage: Bacteria > Bacteroidota > Bacteroidia > Flavobacteriales_D > Crocinitomicaceae > UBA952. The sequence goes on from DORI01000236.1 coordinate 925, forward strand.
AACTTTTTTCCTTCAATTTTGATAAACAACGACCTTGTATCCACCATTTTAGCATTAGTATTACAAAGAAAATACTGGCGGAAAATAACCTGTATTCTCCATTGAACATCAAAGTAACGAAAGATGCCCACATAAGAATTAAGGATAAAGGATATATTCCTAACAACCATTTCTTGATAAGCTTATAACGACTTGAAGTAGAATAGTGACGAGATTTCTGTCGAATCCATCTTCCCCAACTAGGTGAAGCAGCCGAATAACAATAGGATGTTGGATCCAAATTAACGGTGTAATTCGATTTTTTTGCTGCCTCTTGGATAAATAGATCATCATCCCCTGAAGGCAGGGCGTAGTGCGATTTAAACCCATTTACTGAATTGAAAATAGGTTTCGTGTAGGCCAAATTCCTACCAACACCCATGTAGGGAAGCTTAGCAAGAGCCATTGAGAAATAACTAACCCCAATCCAAGCTGTATCAAATCGAATTAAACGATTTAAAAATCCTTTACTTTTGGAATATGGACCATAACCAATCACAATTTGTTTCGACGAGGAGAAATGTGAAGCCATTTGCTTTATCCATTGATTAGAGGACGGACGACAATCCGCGTCGGTTAATAAAAAGTGTTCGTATTTTGCCGCTTTTATGGCCAAGGTTATGGGTAATTTCTTTCCAGGTCTCAGGTGACGACTTCTACCAAGTTCTACCACTCTCAGGTTTGGAAATTGACGACTAAATGCGGTTAAAAGCCAACTGCTATCATCTATTGATTGATTGTTCACGACAATTACTTCAAATTCCGGATAATCTTGACTTAAAATAATGGGTAAATTTTCGTACAAATTGTCCGATTCATTTCGCGCTGCAATGATGATGCTTACCGGCATATAGGATGGAGCTGACTTTTTGGTAGGTGAATAATAGGCCAATCGCACTTGAATGAAGAAAAGATAGAACAGCTGTATCAAAACAAAAAGACCAAATGCAATGAATGCAAAAAAGTAAATGTCTAGCTGAAAACTTGGTAAATAGGTCATTTTCTTATTCTCGTTACAAATATGATGTCCTAATTTAAATCGCCGTATCTTTGTTCTATCTATTTTTCAACAGATTTATGCACTTTGAAGTATTTCATGAAGATAAACAGTCAAAAGCACGAACAGGTAAAGTGTTTACCGATCATGGAGAGATTGAAACACCCATATTTATGCCTGTTGGTACAGCTGGCACAGTTAAAGGGGTGCATCAACACGAACTTTCAGATGCAATTAAAGCTCAAATTATTTTAGGGAATACCTACCACCTGTTTTTGCGACCCGGCATGTCCACAATGGAAGCAGCTGGAGGCTTACATAAATTTATAGGTTGGAATAAGCCCATGTTGACAGATAGTGGTGGTTACCAAGTTTATTCATTGGCTTCATCTCGAAAAATTACTGAAGAAGGAGTTAAATTTCAGTCACATTTAGACGGAAGTTATCATTTTTTTACCCCGGAGCGCGCCATTCAAATTCAACGTAGCATTGGGGCTGATATTATTATGGCATTCGATGAATGCACGCCCTACCCGTGTGATTACCAATATGCTAAAAAATCATTGAAAATTACGCATGATTGGTTGGATCGGTGTATCATCGAAATGAATGCAAGCGAACCTAAATACGGTCTCTCTCAGGCCTTGTTCCCAATTGTTCAAGGAAGTGTATACAAGGATTTACGTGTAGCTTCTGCAGAAAAAATTGCAAGTTGCAATGCTGAAGGAAATGCAATTGGAGGTCTATCTGTTGGAGAACCCGAAGAGGAATTATACGAAATGACAGATTTAGTATGTTCAATTCTACCGAAAGACAAACCACGCTATTTAATGGGGGTTGGAACTCCAGCAAATTTATTAGAATGCATTGCTTTAGGGGTTGATATGTTTGATTGTGTGATGCCAAGTCGAAATGCACGTCACGGGTTACTTTTTACATGGAGCGGAACGCTGAACATCAAAAATGAAAAATGGGCAAATGATTTTAGTCCGATTGAGGAAAAGAGTGAGCTATTTTCAGATAGAGTTTATACTAAAGCTTATTTACGACACCTGATAAAAGCAGGCGAATACTTAGGAGTTCAAGTAGCAACGCTTCATAATTTGAATTTTTACCTCGAGTTAATGCAAGAAGCGCGTAATCAAATCAATGCAGGAACGTTTACTACTTGGAAAGATAACTTAATTCCAATCTTGAAGCAAAGACGTTGATGTCTATCATTGATCGCTATATTGTAAAAAAGTTTTTGGGCACGTATTTTTTTATGCTCGGCATCATCATGATGTTTGCGACAGTCTTTGATATTTCTGAAAAGTTAAGTGAATTTATCAGTAATAAAGCGCCAATTTCAGGAATTATTTTCGAGTATTATGTGAACTTTATATTGTATTATGGAAATTTATTCTCTTCCATGATTATCTTTTTATCCGTCATTTGGTTCACTGCGAAAATGGCAAAGGACACGGAAATCGTACCTATTTTGTTTAGTGGAAAACCTGTATTTCGTCTATATCGGCCTTATCTTATGGCTGCAACTGTTTTGATGGTTTTATCTCTCGTGTTGAATCATTTAATTGTTCCTTCGGCTAATAAAAAACGCTTAGATTTTGAAAATCAATACTACCGAAATGCGCTTGTAGTGGAAGACTATAATGCAGAATACCCAGGAAATTTACACGTTTATTTCTCCAACTTCGTTGAGTTTGAAGATCGTGCGCACAATTTTATAATTCAACAATTTGATGAGCAACACAGAATAAAGTACTTTCTGAAGGCTCGCTATGCAAAGAATATACCAGGTACTTTTCAATGGACACTTGAAGATTATTACGAGAAATCCTTTGAATTTCCAATCGGAAAGATAAAGTATGGGCATAGAAAGGATACGACGTTTGCCTTCCAAATGGAAGAAATGGCACAACGACAGAATATTGCTGAAACCATGTCCTATAATGAACTCAGTAAGATGATTGAACGAGAAAGCCAAAAAGGTTCCGATTTAGTTCCTTTTTATGAAATCGAATTACACCAACGTACTTCTTATCCTTTTGCTACCTACATACTCACCCTCATTGGATTTTCTGTTTCCTCGCAAAAACGTCGTGGAGGCGTTGGGATGAACGTGGCTATAGGACTAGGATTTGTTTTCGTTTATATTTTTTCCATGAAAATTATGGCAGTATCCGCGCTGAATTTGGGAGTTCCGGCAAAAATCGCGGTATGGATTCCAAACGCACTCTTTGGTGTTGTTGCTGTGGTTTTATATCGCCGTGCTCAGCGGTAGGAATTGCCAAAACTGCGCAGAAATTGGTTTTTGAAACGTATAAACACGTACCTTTTAATCTGTAATTTATATTATTTAGTCTTGCAATATCATTTCAGCAATGCATGGAATTGCAAAACAAGATTAATTTTATTCTATAAATCGAACATTTTTTTGCTATCTTTTTTATTAAAAAACTATGAAATCTTTCCTAAAAATCTTTATGCTTTTTCTCTGCTCGG
>DORI01000149.1 GCA_003512365.1 Crocinitomicaceae bacterium
GTTGGGTTGATGCCCCTAATTGCGTCAGAAATTGTTCTTTCAAAATATTTGTATTGTTCTGACTGGTTTAGATTGAAATAATCTCTTGTTGTAGCAGATTGAGATACAAGATTTTCGTATCCGTCAATTCCCCTGATTTTATCTACAACAACCCTAAAATCACCACTATATCCTCCATTTCTATTTTTACCACCAGTTGAATCAGCTATTATAGATATTCCTGAAGAACCATGTACAATTACACCTTTATCTGAATATTGAACAAACCAAGCATTATGTGCACCTTCTGAAAAAAGCTCAGGGTTAACCATTAACAAAGTTTTTACTTTTCCAGTTGCATCATCTTTATTAGCAAATGCTATTGTTACATTTCCAAATTCTGATACACCACCAATGTCTTGTAATGTTTGAGTTTGGAAATGGTCAATTTTTTCAGAATACAGTTTTAATATTTCGTGACTAATTTTTGAATCTTTAACAATTTGTGAGTGTTTCCATAACGCATGATTTTTTGCCACAAGTTCTGTTAGTTTTTCTTGTGGCAACAAAAGTATTGTAGCAGGATTTCCTTCTGAATCTTTGTGTATTTTATACTCACCGTATTTTTTCAACAAATTGCTTCTTTCTTTTAATAAATTTCCAAACAATTTATCATTAACATCTCCATCATACATTAATTTTTTTAACTTTGCATTAGTTTGTTGTGTTACTAATTTATTTGGAGGGTTTGGATGATTTGCTAAATTAGATATATCGACATTTTTTAAATTGATTAATGCATTAGAATTGAAAAGTGTTTTTCCAAAAGTTCCTAAAGTTGAAGAAAGTGCATCCCTAGAAACAGGTCCTCTAATTGAATCAGTTCTTGAACCATTGTAAATTGAATCAAGTTCTGCTGTAAAATGTGCCTGTACTACAAATTGTTTTTCTTCCTTTGTTAAAAGTTTTAATATTCCAGAAATTGGATTTAAATCAAAAACTAATGCCGGTCCATTTTTTGTAACATGGAATTTGCATAATCTACCTTCACGACGCATTTCTTTAACATATTCCGCTTCTGTAAATGGCTGATTATTTTTATTTTCACCGGTAATAAATCTCATTTTATCACCGCCTTGCATGGTTGTAGATGTAAAAATAACAGGAATTTCACCAATAGGATAATTTAATTGAACATTGCCAATTTCTACATTTGCATAAAGTTTTTCTAATGAGTTTTGAGTAAGTATGTTTTTAATTCTAATTAAATTTGTTGGAGTAAAACCATTGTGTGCAGCTTGAACTAAATCAAAATTTTTGTTATAAAATTTAGCAAATTTTGTTAATTCAACAACATCAATTAATTCATGGTTATGGTGAATTACAGTTCCATCTTTTGCTAAAGAATCAGAACTTAGCATCCTTCCTTTAGAATCAAAATTGGATAAATAGGCGTTTAATCTGTCACGAACTTTTGTTTGTTCTTTAACATTTTCACTACCGCCTATAAATGCTTCAGAATTAAAACCATCTGGCGACGGAAGCTTGTCCGAATCGTCTAACTTTTTAAAATGTTTACCGGCTAATTTTGCAGCTCTTTTAAAGCTATCAACTACATCAATTTCTTGCCCAAATGGACTGTAAACTTTGAAGTTTCCACCTTTTACAAAAATTTCGTAACCTTGTCTATCTCTGTATCTTGTATTAGTAATTCTTTCAAATCCTTCTGTTGATAGATTTCTTCTAAGTCCTTCGTATGAATTGCCGTGGTGATACGCAAACGGTTTAGAGCTTGTTAGCTCAAGATTAACCATTCTATCCAATCTTAATGAGTGGTATGGGAAATTTGGACCTCTTACGTTAGTTCTAGCTTCTTCACCGGGGCTATTAATAAACCCTTCGTCTCCACGTTTAACGGCACCAAAGATATTGTACATTATGTCTCTTACTTTGGCTGCGTTTGAACCGTACTTAGCCCTAAATAGTTCTTCGGAAGTTACACGACTGGACGGGTCCTGCATCATGTTAATAATGTACTTATCGAAAGCTACATTCATTTCATCAATGCTTGTGAATAAACGTCTTACATCTGGTCTGCTCCAAGTTTTAATCTTGTTATTATGGATAGCCATGTAATCAACAGCCGTAACGGTCATTGTAATTTTTGGCTTTGATAAAGGTTTTCCATTTGCATCTGCTACCTTGTTTGAAATCTTAAGCTCATAAGGTACAAACATTCTGTGTGTAATTGGAACTTCTTTGCCTTTTAATCTTCCCAAAAATCCCCCTTTAACAATTTCCTTTGTTGCACCCCAATAATCACAAACCATTACATTGGGTGCTGCAAAACCACTATCATAATAAGCCCTAATTGTGTCTCTTATTGCTTTGGCGTTCATTGCTGTTGTTGCGTCCATTCCGCCTTCTTGTACAATAGCATCAAAAGCTGCGTCGTTTAATTTTGTTAAATCAACTGTTTCGTTTCCGTGTTCGTCTAATGTAATTTCTACTTTTAAATTATCAGGAAGCTTTTTAATAGTTTCTAATGTCTTTTGGGACATTTGTTCCGAAATTTCGTTTCTTTCTTTTTCACCTTTCATTGTTACTCCACCACCGGAAACAGGATTAAACATGTATTCTTTTCCGTGTTTTTTTGCCTCAACAGCCATTTTCTCTGGAGACAGTTTATGGATGTTATTATTGTCTAAAGCTATTGCATCTCTAATTAATTTTCTGGCAAATTCATCCATTCCTTCGTGCTTATGCCATCTTCCATCGTCATACACTTCTAATTGAACTTGGGGAGTTCCATCAGCATCAAAAATGTTTTTATCAACAACCCTAATTCCGGCTAGTTCTTGCTGCAGGTGTTTCTTTGCAAACATGTCGTTTCTTGCACTTTCAAAATAATATCTTAGCGGTTTATCTGATTCAGGAATTAAAACATCCTTCATGTTGGTGAACATGTAAAGATTTTCCATGTGTCCTGATACTAATTCTTCAAATAACCATTTTCCACCTTTTGCAATTGGAAGTAATCCATCCTGACTTGCTTGGAACTTTTCGTAAAGTGCAGGTTCGTTGTAACCTGTATAGAAATCTTGTTTATTTGGAAATTCTTGTCTGATTCTATTAAGCACTTCTCCGTATGCTTTTCTAGCTTCTGGCAGAAGTTTTAATTTATCTTTTTGTGCGTATTCAATATATTCTTTTGTAAAATTTCCATCTGCGTCNNTCCAGATAAATCAAAATATTTTTGTGCACCCTCAGATGTGTAATATTCGGCTAAATGACGGTATGCCCATTTTTCAATCATTACAGAATCCGGCAAAATACCACCATCTTTTTTTGTTCCAAATAAATCTGCATGGTAAAGGCCTATTTGGTTTTTTCCCTGTAATACATGCATAGCAACGTGACCAAATATTTCGTGACCAATGTCGGCACTTCTAGCACGTCCTGAACCCAAAGTTATTACAGGAACTTCTTCACCTGCAGCATTTTTAAGAACC
>DORI01000261.1:0-5938 GCA_003512365.1 Crocinitomicaceae bacterium
GTGGAGGTTCTTTTTCGCTCCTACAAAGACATGCCGCATTTAGAGAAAAAAGCTTTATCACTTTGCAATGGAGATATTTTAGACGTTGGTGCTGGTGCTGGTGTACATGCTTCTTGGTTAAAGAAAGAAGGTTTTAATGTAGATGTTTTAGATGCGAGTCAGGGGGTATCAATTTATTTAGAACAACTGAATTTTAATGTCATCTCTATGGACTTCCTCTCTGCCCCTACCCATAAAAAATACGATACTATTCTGATGATGATGAATGGAATTGGAATAGCGGGCAAATTATCAAATTTGAATGAATTTCTTTTGAAAGTTAAATCACTTCTAAATCCAGGTGGTCAATTACTTTTCGATTCCTCAGATGTCAAATATTTATATGAGGATGAAGACGGTTCTCTTTTGGTAGATTTAAATGCAGAATATTACGGGAATTTCAAGTTCCAAATGGAATATAAAAAAGATATTGGCGAATGGTTTGATTGGTTATACGTTGACTATGATACAATCCACAAATTCGCACAAAAAATAAATGCTAAATCAGAACGAATCATGGAATTCGATAATCATTATTTGGCAAGAATTACCTTTTAAAAAAATGCGTATAATCATTCTTTCTATTATGCTTGCGTTGGTATCGTGTACAACATATTCAGACGAAGAAATTCAAGAATTTGATGAACAAATAGAGGTTTACTTGAAAAAGAAAAAACTTTCTTATACGAGGTCGGAAGATGGATTATATTACCGAATTGAAAATGCTGGTAAGGGTAGAAAAATACAATACAATGACAGCGTGTTAATCTCTTATAAAGGTTCCTTATTGGATGGTAAAATTGTTGATTACCAAAAAACTCCCATTTGGTTTGCTGTCAAAGATTTAATATCAGGTTGGAAACAAGGTCTAACAATGGTATGTAAAGAGGCTGATCTAAGACTCATTTTACCACCGCAATTAGGTTATGGTGATCATGAATTAGAATCTATACCTATAAATTCTATACTCATTTATGAATTAAAAGTTTTCGACATTCATTAATAATCAATTAGCAATTGTTATTTTTACACATCAAAAATTAGAAACAGAACTATGAGCGTACTCGTTAATAAAAACTCAAAGGTTATCGTACAAGGATTCACAGGAAGTGAAGGAACTTTCCATGCAGGTCAAATGATTGAATATGGAACAAATGTCGTGGGTGGTGTTACTCCTGGAAAAGGTGGATCTTCTCACTTAGATCGCCCTGTTTTTAATACCGTTCTTGATGCAGTAAAGACAACAGGCGCTGATGTTTCAATTATTTTTGTTCCACCTGCGTTTGCTGCTGACGCAATTATGGAAGCCGCAGAAGCTGGAATAGAAGTTATCGTTTGCATTACCGAAGGTATTCCTGTAAATGACATGGTGAAAGCAAAAGAATATATTAAAGGTTTCTCTTGTCGATTAATCGGCCCAAATTGCCCTGGAATAATTACTGCTGGTGAGGCTAAGGTTGGAATCATGCCTGGTTTTGTTTTCAAAAAAGGAAAAATAGGAATTGTCTCTAAATCCGGTACATTAACTTATGAAGCTGCTGATCAAGTAGCAAAAGCTGGTTTGGGAATAACAACAGCAATTGGCATCGGTGGTGACCCAATCATTGGAACAACGACTAAAGAAGCAGTAGAATTATTGATGAATGATCCCGAAACAGAAGGAATAGTAATGATTGGAGAAATCGGAGGAAGTCTCGAAGCTATTGCCGCAAGATGGATTAAAGAAAATGGAACAAAACCTGTAGTTGGTTTTATTGCAGGTGAAACAGCTCCTAAAGGAAGAACTATGGGGCATGCCGGTGCTATCGTAGGTGGTGCTGATGATACAGCAGAAGCTAAAAAACGTATCATGAGAGATTGTGGGATACATGTTGTTGATTCTCCCGCTCAAATTGGCGCTAAAATGGCCGCTGTACTTGGTGTAACGGTTTGATACTAATTTGTAAAAGCGACTAAGGGTCGCTTTTTTTTTAATGTCTACACAAAATCTACAGAAAGTCAGGGTATTCGAAAATTCCCACATCATTTTTTGGTTATTTAAAGACATGAGTTGGGCAATGGGTTGGAAATAGCTTGGTATTNNGTATTTTAATGATCATTCCAACTTTATTTATTTCGATTCTCTTTACCTACAAATTAAAAGACGATGTTCGCGAATGGTACCACAACAATGCTGTAACACTTTGGATTTTTGGAAATTGCTATTGGATGTTAAGTGAGTTTTATGGATTCCATGACACCGTTCTTTTTGAGAATGTAAAAGGAATTCATATTTCATTGATTCCTTTTGTAGCCGGAATATTTGTCGTTAGTTTTTACTATCTTTTCAAACGTCAGCGGGTTGTTAATTCCAAAAATCCCAAGTAATACCCAATTTTAATTGAGTGGAAGGATAAAAATACCCCTTTAGAATTTCTGTTTTTTTACTCACCCATAGGTAGGATATGTTGTCAACTCTTGCAAAAAAGCGAAACTGATTCACGTTGAAATTGGCAAATGCGCCTAAAGCATAATATCCAGGATAAGAATCTTGTTGAGGCAACGAAGCGAGATTGAATGATCCAATAACAGGACTGTATATTAAGCGTTTATGAGAAGAAAGATAATAAGCATCCACTCCAATTAGTGTTTTTAATCGACCTTGTTTGAAAAGGCCAAATTTATAGGCTATTCGAACAGTGAAATGGTGTTTAGGAAGGTAACTGATTTCATTTGGAATTGAAGTGAAGTTATACCCAAGATGACTTATTATTCGCTTGGTGTTAACACCTCCAGTAAACTTTAATTTTAATGCATTTATCATCCCAGGAAATTGAGTTGTCCATTGAGTTGAATCAAAAAAATAACCATTTGACGATTGCCAATATTCACCTCCAAATTGCGACCATAAAATAGATCGACTGTAGGCATATTCTAGTCCAAATTTCAGGTTTTGTTGAAGCGAAATCGATGTTAACGAATAATCTAAGTTATTGCCTCTAAAATCACGAATAAAAGGAGATGGCGGCAATCTACTCAACTCATTATAGAATCGTATCCTTGAAGATTTAAGAACTATAGAAAATTCATTATCAATCAAGAAAGAGGAGAAATTACCATACAATCCATAATATCCTTGAGAGGAAAAACGATAATTCTTTGTTGAATAAAGAAGTTCAAAATCCACATTAATTTCCGTTGTATCTAGCTGCCTTCCCATCGTTTGAGAATTCCAATTATAGGCACCAATATGAGAATTTAACTTAAATTTTCCTTTTTCATAAAAGAATCCAAAGGCTGCATTGAACTTGTCTAAATAGACACTATCAGCTGTTTCAGTGGAATCAATTGTAATTAAGGAATATAACGTGGAGAGATCTCCTTCTTCAAAATAAAAACGCTTGAACTTGGAATAATTTAAGGAAAGTTCTGTCCCTGTTTTTATTTCAGAAGATCGCGAAAAGTTGTATTTTAAATCATTGCTGTATACCGTACTTGCATTTTTAGAAGAAGCGTTGTCTTTATTTACAGAAATCAAATTCTGAGGTAAGACACTCAATAAAGAATCATTTGCCAATCCATCACTCCAATTTGAAGTCATACCGTGGTGCTCAATTTTCATGACACTCTCTATATTGGGAAAAGATAGACGCATCAACAACTTATAATTTAGTTGCTTATTGAATGAATTTCGTTGAAAGCCAGTAAATTGATCCTGTGAAAGATTCGCATTTAATAACAGATTCTTTGATACAGCTTGCTGATAGTTTGCCGTTAAAAGCTGAGTCCCTTGTTGACCAAAAGAATATCCAAATCCAATGTGCGGAAGTGCTGTGAAAATTATTCTTCTATCGTTTTTGATCGGTACGAAAAGATGTTGAGCATTGGTTAAAATTAGATTTTCATCAGGGAACTCGCAAAACCCAAATGCAACAAAGGGTAAAGAAAATGAACGAGCATGTACATCTAATGAATCTAAATGTCCTCTTGATTTAAATGAAGCTTTTAAAGTGTCGATTGACCAATTCTGAGCTTTGAACGAGGTTAAAGACAAAACCGAAAAGACAACAATCAGAAATCTGTACATGCACACAAACCTACAAAAAAAAGGGGCAAACAGCCCCTTTAAGTTACAATGTTTAGGAAATTCTAAAGTGCGTTAATATGCAACTGAAGTCCAGACTTCAAATTAGAAGCTTTGTTCGAGTGAATAATATTACGTTTCGCTAACTTATCAATCATCGCGGCCACTTTTGGAAGTAGAGATGATGCTTCTGATTTATCCGAAATGCTTCTTAAGCTTCGAATCGCGTTACGCGTTGTTTTGTGTTGGTATTTGTTCAATACTCTCTTCGCGTCGTTTGAACGAATTCTTTTGATTGATGACTTGTGATTTGCCATATTTTAGTTAATTATTTTATTAATTTATTTTTGCAGCCCATAGGAGAATCGAACTCCTGTTTCCAGGATGAAAACCTGGCGTCCTAACCACTAGACGAATGGGCCAACTACCCTAATTTTTCAATTTGGGAGTGCAAATATACGAGTAAATTCGTTAAACGCAAGAGAGAATCTTACTTTTTTAATTATTAATTTTCCTCTCCTTTCATTCTAAAACCTAATCTTTTGGCGGTTTGTAGCTTTAAAGAATCGCCAATATATTGAATTTGTAAAACGGTAAGTTGATCGTAATACTCGAACGGAGGAATGTACAAGTCAAATTCTAACGCATGAGCAAACGCTAATTGTACGATTATCTCCACAATGTCATCTGATAACTGTAAATTTTGTGGATCTTTAAACATTCCTCCTAACATCCCTTTACCTTCTACCCAAAAATGACGTTCATGATTTACAAATACCCTTCCTATAAGATAGCCAATGTCCTCCATTCTATTTTTTAGAAATGACTCAGCAAGAAAATTGTATACGTTTATAATCCCAAAGTACCCATTATTTTCATTTCCTCTGAAATAGGAAGTTCCCCAAAGTGGATTATTATCGGGTAACCTGAATACATTATTATGTAAATTAAAAACCAATACATCGCTTCCAATGTAAACGTGCATTTCAAACTTACCTTTATCTTCCGTATATAAACGAATTCTCGGGTCGTCAATCACCTTCTTCAAGGCATCGATTTCAAATTGAATCATCTTTTTAAATGACTCAAATACTATTTCACAATCATCTGCTATATCTTGTTTTAATGCCGATTTATTCAATAATAACTGCTTTAATGCTGCTCTATTTTGTTCAATTGCCTTTTCTTTCTTCATGGTACCTATTATTTATCAAATATAAGTCAACCAAGTATAAAATGAAATTTATGAATAAAAAAATTAATTTAATGTTAGTTCAATTGTACGTATCTTTGACATTAATTAAGTCTCAAAGTTTCTACAGTGCAGCAAAAGAAAACCATATGGTTTGTAATAAATCCCATTTCGGGAGTTAAAAGAAAAGATGGAATTCCTGCATTGATTCAATCTGAACTAGATTTATCGGCCTATGACTATGAAATAAAATACACTGATAGAAAAGGACATGGGTATCAAATTGGTAAAGAAGCTGTTGAAAGCAAAATCGACATTGTTTGTGCCGTTGGAGGTGATGGTTCCGTACATGATGTAGGTACTGCTCTCATTGGTACCGATGTGAAATTAGCAATCTTACCGTCGGGATCAGGAAATGGTTTAGCGCGCCATCTTAAAATTCCACTAGACCTTTCTAAAGCAATCCAATGCATTAACCAAGATTTTAGTATTCAAATGGATACCGTAAATGTTAACGACAACCCCGTATTAGGTTTTGGAGGTTTTGGACTAGATGCACTTGTTGCTAAAAGATTCAATCAAGACAAGAGAAGGGGATTTTGGATATACGTCAAGCATGTGTTAAAAGAATTCTTCAAATACCA
>DORI01000261.1:5947-6940 GCA_003512365.1 Crocinitomicaceae bacterium
TGGGTTTATTGTGTCACCAAAATCTGATCCAACGGATGGAAAACTGGAACTTGTTATTTTAAAGCCTTTCTCCTTTTGGAAAATACCTTTTGTAGTCAACAACTTTTTCAAAGGGAAATTGCAGCGTGAAGCGTTAAGTGAAGTTATTTCTTTTGAGACAGCAACCATAGAAATGAATAACTCGCTCGGACATTACGATGGCGAACCCACAGTTGTCCCCAATAAAGTAAATATCGAGGTTGTTCCTAAAAGTCTACATATTATAATTGGAAAATAAAAATGTCTTTCATTGAACCAAATTTAGAATTGATTTTATCCCACCTGAATAAATTAGAAGAAACTTCTATACCACAATGGGGAAATATGTCTGCTCAACGGATGGTTGAACATCTATCCGATAGTTTAAATATGGCTATGGGAATTGACAAACATGAATTAGCCATTCCTGAAGAAAAATTGCCTTCAATGCTAGGTTTCTTATGGAGTGAAAAGCCTATGGCAAAGAATATTCAAGTGCATTTTGCTCCGGAAAATTATACACTTAGAAATGAAACTATGGAGCTTTCCATTGATGAATTTTGCGAACTTTGGATCGATTTTGAAACCACTTACGAGGAATCACCTGAAAAAACTGCTCTTCATCCCTACTACGGTCCACTAGACTACAAAGNNTTGGCTGCGTTTACATGCCAAACATTTTACACATCATTTTCAGCAGTTTAATCTCTGTTAATGCACGTTGCTATTCCAATTATAAGCATTGCAATAGGTGTGCTGAATTATATTTATTGTAGAAAAAAAGGCCATTCTAATTGGGGTATTCTTCTTTTTGGAACAATCGTTTCCTTTATTTTACTGGCAATGTTGTCAAAATACCTTTTGTATTAATTTCATCTTAAAAAGACGAGATAAAGGGAATTTTTTCTAAAATTCTTTGGTAACTTGAACCCCTTGTAAAAAGTGAAGAAAATAAAAAAAGGATACCAATACTGA
>DORI01000265.1 GCA_003512365.1 Crocinitomicaceae bacterium
GCCCGCCACTATCTGTTACAATAATTCTAGCGTTTTTCTCAAGTGCTATAATATCTAAAAATCCAGCTGGAGGAATGATTTTAATAGCGTCATTATTCATTATTTCTGCGTAGATTTCATGTTCGAGCTGATCTTGCATTTTGTGCCGCGTTCTCGGATGAATAGGTAAGACGATGGTTAAATTATGTTGCTTTGAAATTTCAATAAGCGCACCAAAAATTGAAGTTAAATTTATGGTATTGTCGGTATTTGAATCCCTGTGAATGGTACACAAAATATAGGAATTTGCTGCTATCTTTAAGTCTTCTAGAATATTAGATTTTTGTTGTGAAATTAAAGAGAAATACATGCTGTTGTCGTACATAACATCTCCACACAAATATATATTGGGATTATCTACACTTGCTTTTTCTTTCAGTGAAGAATCAAAACCTTCTCGCACAAGATTCTCAAGACCAGTTTTAGTTGGAGTGAATAACAATGTAGACATATGATCACTCGCAATTCTGTTTATTTCTTCGGGCATTGCTTTATTAAACGAACGAAGACCAGCCTCAATGTGTACAACAGGTATATGAATTTTAGCTGCGGCTAAGGCACCGGCCAAAGTTGAATTAGTGTCGCCATAAATCACAACAGCATCCGGTTTTTCTTCTGTAAAAAGTTTTTCAAGTCCGTCGATCATTTTCGCAGTCATGGCACCATGACTACCACTTCCAACTTCTAAATTATATTTCGGTCTCGGTATCTGCATTTCATTGAAAAACACATCAGACATATTCGCATCGTAGTGTTGACCGGTATGCACAATTATTTCCTCTATTTCTTGAGAAAAATGTTCGCGAATTACACGACTTATAGCTGAAGATTTTATGATTTGAGGTCTAGCCCCAATAATAGTTACAATACGTTTTTTGGTCATGATAAGAGTCCTTCTACTTGAAAGCTAAGATAACCATTATCGGTGAAAATGACATGATCTAAAATAGATACATCAATGAATTTACCGAATTCGTAAAGGTTTTTAGTTAGAATGGCATCAGCTTTACTTTCCTTTTTAATTCCAGAAGGATGATTATGACATAGGATTATTCCCGTCGCTTGAAATAACAAAGCCTTATTAAAAATAATCCTGCCATCTGCCAATGTAGCTGTCAACCCGCCTTTTGATATCAAAGAAATCGCAAGTAATTTTTTTGCATTGTCAACGTAAAGAGCATAGAATTCTTCATGTGTGAGTTTTGACAAATAAGGTTTCATAATTTCATAAACACATGAGGGTGAATGGAGATGTGTAATATGACTCGTTTTCTCTCGCTGAATGCGATGGGTGATTTCTTTTAACACAGATAGTCTTCGGGCATAAACAGTAGGAATTTTGAAAATAATTGACATTTCAAACTCAGTAAAATCAGAAAGTTTTGACCAATCAAAATTTATTTTCGATAATATTAGTTCGGCAACGGAAAATGCAATGGTTGGGTTATTAGGTTCTAGCCATTTTGCTAACAAAACCAAATCCTCTGATTTAGATTCATGATACGGCGATGCAGCATTTGCATAACCAACTAAACTTTCTCCCCTCTCATCCAACATCATTTGAAATTAACTATTTTTGATTGGATTTCAAAATTTATTTTCTCACATCATGTCAAAAAAAAATAAGAAATGGGTTAATGTTGTTTATTCAACCAACCCGGATTTTCAATACGAACAGGAGCAGGAAGAGCAATCAGAGACGCTCGATAAAAATCAGCAAAAACTCTACGTAAGCATTGATCGAAAACAACGTGCGGGAAAAGAAGTCACCTTAATTGAAGGGTTTGTAGGAGTGGAAGATGATTTAAAAGAACTTGGAAAACTCATAAAAACAAAATGTGGAGTTGGTGGAACTGTAAAGGAAAATGAGATTCAAATTCAAGGAAATTTTAAAGATAAAATCTTTGATTTACTTATCAAAGAAGGCTACACACAAACAAAAAAGAAAGGCGGAAATTAAAGAATTACTATTACTAATTCTTTTTGTAATGAGGCTCAATATGTATATGAACATTAGCGATAGTCTCAATTCGCGACATAATTAAATCCTTCGCTAAGTGTGAGATTTCATGACCTTTCTCTACTGGCAAATCTGGTTCAACTTCAATGTGCAGATCTACCTGATAGAACATGCCTGATTTTCGCACCCAACATTTCTCTGTTGCTTTAACACCTTTCACTTCAAATGCTATAGCTCTAATTTCATCAATTAGTTCATGATGCATGTGTTCATCCATAAATTCACCCAATGTGGGTCGGAAAATTTTATAAGCATTGTAGTATATAAAAAGTGAAGCTGCTATTGCTGCCCAATCATCTGCATGTACAAACTTTGGCCCTAAAAGTAAGGATATACCGACGCCAGCAAGTGCAATAACAGATGAAATAGCATCGCTCCTGTGGTGCCATGCATCTGCCATCAAAGTACTTGAATTGGTTTGTTTTCCTTTTCGATAAACGTATTGAAATGAAATTTCTTTAATTAACACAATAGCTACCAATACAATCAGCGTGAATGATTCCGGCATTACTTGTTCTTCGTAAAGATTTCTGATGCCTTCGTTGAGAATATAGGTTGCCGAAACAATTAAAAAAGCAACAACAGCAAAGGTAGATAAGGATTCAGCTCTTCCATGACCATAAGGATGATCGTCGTCTGCCGGTTTCTGCGCATAGCGAATTCCAATAATCACCAAAATGCTAGAAAATACGTCAGAAACAGATTCAATGGCATCTGCCAATAAAGCATCCGAATGCCCAAGCACTCCTGCAATTCCTTTTCCAACAGCCATCACGGCATTAGTGATTGAACTTAATAAAGCTGTGCGTAAAGCTAGTTTATTCCTAAATTCCATCAGTGCAAAAGAACGAAAAAATACGAGTACTTTTGTTGATAAGAGAAAAAAGGAATTTTCTATAACGTGCTTTCCAGGCTTTAGTTTTTAGTTGTCAATTTTTTTTTTAAAATTATTCGGCACTGGTCCAGAAAACAACGTTATTCCGGGGTTGCAAAAAACTCCCGCTCATGAGTTGGTTTTAGCGCGTTTAATTTTTCTTTATCAAATTGATAAGTAATAGTTGGTCTTGTCCTGTAATACGCTATTTTAAGATAAAAGAATAATTTACAAATGTGGTCAGAAAAAAGAATTTTTATGTTTAACGCAACGATTTGAAAATCAATTCGTCTTGATAAAAAAAATAGTATGAAATTATTAGCTCTTATTTTTAGCATTGTTGTCTTAAATTCGGTTTATAGTCAGACCTTTTCATCTCTTTCCATATCAACTACATCCACTTATTCTAGTTGCAATGGAATAATCGATGGAACAGTATCTATCGGATCCGTAAACTCTTCAAATACATCCGAAATTGACATGTTGATTACTCCGAATCAATCTACTGGAACATTTACACTTATTCTTGCGGTTGATTGGGGAGATGGAACTACTTCAACCCATCAAGGTTCAGGGAATTATGGAAGCTTAGGTCAATTTATGTCTTTCAATCCTCCAATTCAGCATACATACACAAGCTACGGGAATTATAATGTTACAATTAATTATACGAGTACCAATAATGGACCTGCTGGAACGTTAACATTTTCTTATGCCTATAATTGCCCAATTTCTAATATCTATGCTGCATTATCTGTAGATTGTAATCAAGATGGACAAACAGATTATAGCGTAAATGATACTGTTCCAATTTCAGTAATATCTTCAACTGGTGCAACCTACAATGGTCAATTAATCTCAAATATGGCAACAATTTCACCTGCGTTGCCTTCTGGTTTATACAATGTAGTTGTAGATTCCAATTGGTTAAATTTAAATAATTATATTGTTTCAACGAACTCATTTACGACGTTTCAAGCGAGTGGTAATGGTGGAGCATACACAATTTCTTTTGTTTTTAATTGCACCACTCCACCGAGTTGTTCTACTTCCATCATTCAAGGTTTTAACAGTGCCTCTGGGTCTTTGATGTATTCAACGTCAACTCCTTCTCAAATTTCATCTTATGTATGGAACATATACAGGTATGACAATTTAGGAAATCAAATTGGTTCTTCGTCGTTTTCAACTCAGGCGAATGCTTACATCTCAAATGACCCAT
Organism: Crocinitomicaceae bacterium; assembly: GCA_003512365.1. GTDB lineage: Bacteria > Bacteroidota > Bacteroidia > Flavobacteriales_D > Crocinitomicaceae > UBA952. The sequence continues at coordinate 4,156 of DORI01000265.1, forward strand.
TGATAAGTTACGTTATTGCATGTTTGGATGCGAACTTTACAAACGGATGTTCTTTGTCAACATGCGATACCTTTAGTGTAGATAATTGCATTAGTGGAACGATTTATTGTGATGCAAATAGTAATGGTATTTTTGATTCAAATGAAAATACAGTTTCGAATGCTGCTATTCAAATACAAACCGGAAATGGTATTCAAACTGTTTATTCTGATATCAATGGTTACTATTCACTAGTTTATGATTCGAATAGTCCTATAATCATCAACTTAAATTCAAATTGGTCTTCATTGACTGGTTACACGGGTGGTGTGTATACCTTGCTATCAGAAAATTGCGATTCGAATCAGGTATATAATTTTGGTCTAAATTGCGGTACGAGCACACTTCCATATAATTGTTATGGTGGTTTTGTTTTTTGCGATTCTGACAACAACGGGGTATTTAATACGGGAGACACACCTTTAACTAATGTCCCTGTATATATTGGAGCAAATCAAGGAGCCTCAGCATCAACCGCGCTGGTTTATACTGATTCTACTGGTTATTTTATGTATTGTGGTCAAGTTGGAACTGCTAATTACGCCATTGCAAATATCAGTTCAACTTGGATGACAGCAAATGGTTATTCAGGTCCTAATTTAGTAACATTGGTTGGTTTGAATTCTTACACCCCAACACCAGGTTTTATTGCCCTGAATTGCAATAATTCGTGTGCAGATTTGTGGACAACTATTACACCATGGATTGGTTATTATCAAAACACCACAGCTACAATTAGACTTAATTGGGGCAATTACGGACCTGCAGCATCGGGTCAATATATATTGACTTTGACATTCCCAATTGGTGTTTCACCCGTTTTATCTAGTTTGAATCCTGGATATTCAATTTCTGGAAATACAATTAGTTGGACTTTGAATTCGAGTTCTACAACATTTAATTACACTGATTATATTAATTTTTCGATACCTAGTGGTTTAATAAATGGTGCTCAACATTATTTTACATCAACTATTTCAGCTACATCAATCACAGATTGCAACACTTTAAATAATACTGGTAATTTATTGCAAATATTGGGTAATAGTTATGATCCAAATGACAAAAATGTTTTCAAAGAACAATATTATTGGAACAATGGGATGTATGAATTAACTGATCTTAATGTTGATATATTAGACAAGTTGACTTACA
>DORI01000205.1 GCA_003512365.1 Crocinitomicaceae bacterium
ATATTACCTTCCACAAGTTCACACGGAACACACTTCCGGCCTTATTTTCCATCCGGCGCAATACACGAAAAATGACCTCTCCCTAACTCGTAAGACCTATGATCATTGCCATAAGGTGCTGTTTGTAAGTCAATTTTCTTTGAAGCACACCTTACGTAATATTGCATTGGAGGAAAAAGAGGCCATTAAGGTTCTACCCAATTTGGTTGACACTACTTTCTTTACTTTCCCTATCCCTCCGTTGTCGCAAGCTAATTCCCTTAAGTTCTTGATGATTGGTAGTTTAATTCCCATAAAAAATCACCGCTTATTGCTTGAAGCCTTCAGCCTTGTGCAAAAGCAACACCCTACCGTGGGACTTTCCATTGCCGGCAATGGTCCTCTTGAACAAGAACTTCGTGCCAGTTGTGAATCCTTGAAATTGGAACATGTCTATTGGTTGCCAAGGCTGAATCGGGCAGAGGTAAAAGAACAAATGGCCGNNGTCTAAGCGTGCAGGAGGTAAAAGAACAAATGGCCGCCCATCAGGTGATAATTTCAACGAGCAAAGTCGAAACTTTTGGTTTGACCATCGCTGAAGCGCAGGCTATGGGTAAACCTGTAGTCGTGACAGATTCGGGAGGAGTAAGGGATATCGTAACTCAAGAAACAGGTATCATCACAGAAGCTAGTTCAACATCGTTCGCGAAGGGTATGCTTCGGATGATTCAATCCATTGATAAATACCACCCAGAATCCGTCAGAAAATGCGCCAGACAGCGCTTTTCTTCGGAGGTTATTATGCAGCAGTTGCATGAAATCTATCGATCATTTAATGATGAGAATTTGTATCTTTAAATTATGATTGGGTTCTTTATCCTCACATATGCGTTTTCACCTTTTTCATTCGGAGGACCTATGATCATTCTAGAAAATTTGGATTGAATTTCGATTAATTGGTTTATCAAAGAAAAGTAAATACATTATGTTTATCAAAAATAAAAAAATTCTAGTTCTAGCCCCACATACAGACGATTTGGAATTTGGCTGCGGAGGCGCTGTATCAAAATTAATTGAAGAAGGAAATATTGTTTATTGTGCTGCTTTTTCGGCTTGTCGACAATCCGTTAGAAAGGAGTTTCCTGAAGATATATTAATAACCGAAATAAAAGCTGCCAGTTCCATTTTAGGCATAGATAATCAAAACCTTATATTATTTGATTATAATGTGAGAACATTTAATTATCACCGGCAAGAAATCCTTGATGATATTTTGAAGTTAAAAGCTGAAATTAAGCCTGACATAGTTTTTATCCCAGCATTAACAGATTTGCATCAAGATCATTTTACGATTGCTCAAGAAGGATTTAGGGCGTTCAAATTTTCAAGTTTGCTTTCTTACGAGTTGCCCTGGAATAACTTGAGTTTTAATACGGCTTCATTTATGAAATTAGAAGAGCGCCACATTGAAAAGAAAATTAACGCAGTTTTGAAATATAAATCACAGGCCCATCGACCATATGCAAACGAAGAATTTATTCGCTCTTTGGCAAGGACTCGTGGAGTACAAATCAATACGCATTATGCAGAATGTTTTGAAGTGATTCGCTGGATTTTATAAACTAAATAGCTTAAAAATGAAATTTGTATCAGAAAAGGCAATAATTGGTAAAAATGTTGAAATAGGAAACTTTACAATTATTGAAGATGACGTAGTAATAGAGGATAATGTAATTATCGAACATCATTGTGTAATCAAAAGTAATGTTAAAATTGGAAGCAATACAAGAATAAAGAATTTTGTTGAGTTAAGAGAAAATACGGAAGTGGGAAAAGACTGTATTATTGATTCAAGAGTGTCTACCTCTGGTAATTGTAAAATTGGTAATAATGTAACGCTTCGTTATGATACGATTATTGCAAGAGGGGTTGAAATCGGAGATAATACTTATGTTTGTCCAAGAGTGATGACCAACAATTTAAATACAAGTAAACTTCAAATTGGAGGTGCTAAAATTGGTGCTGATTGCTTTATTGGTACAAACGCCGTTATTCAACATGGTATTACAATAGGGGATAATGTAACAATTGGCTCCTTAGCATTCGTAAATAAAGATTGTGAGGCTAACTCTGTATATGTTGGTATCCCGGCCCAAAAAAAATCAAGTAAGTAAAGACAATGCCAAGTCTTATTGAAATTGTTAACTACATAGGAATTAATTATTCTTTTGAAGATAAGGAAATTAATTCAATTTGTTCATCGACTGATTCTGTTGATAATTCACTTACATGGACTAAATCACTCGCTAATCTTTCATTAGTTAAATCAGGTGTGGTTATTTGCTCTAAAGAAGATTATCATTTGGTAAATAAAATTAAATCTGTTAGTTACCTTCCAGTCGACAATCCAAGATTGACATTTGCATATGTTGCACATAAATTCTTTTCATATCTATTACCAGATAATTTTTCAAATAAAGTGGACACTTATAGAAATAGAAGGGATTTGAAAATCGGAGATAATGTCTTTATAGGGAGTGAAGTTGAAATAGGAGAGGGGTCAATAATTCATCATAATGTGGTAATTTACTCAAAATCTAAAATAGGTAAACAATGTATTATCAATACTAATGTTTCAATCGGAACTGAAGGGCTAGGTTTAGAGTTTGATAGTAGTAAAAAATGCTATGTTAAATTCCCTCAAATCGGAAGTGTGATAATTGGAGATCAAGTTGAAATTGGTCCAAATTCAACTATCAGGAGGTCAGCTATCGGAGAAACAATAATTGGCAATGGTACAAAAATAGGGTCATTGTGTAATATAGGTCATAACTGCATATTAGGAGAGAATAATTTACTTACCTCAAATGTTATTTTGGCAGGATCCTCTCATGTAGGAAGTGATGTTTACTTTGGCATATCTTCCTCAATCAGAAATAGAGTTAATATAGGAAATTCAGTTGTTATTGGTCAAGGAGCTGTTGTAGTTAAGGATATTCCTGAAGGTGAAACATGGGTTGGTAATCCTGCAAAAAAAATAGATAAATGAAATTATTGTCCGTGATAGGTACTAGGCCTCAATACATCAAACATGCTTCTTTTGCAATTGAGGCAGCAAAACATTGTAATGTTAATTTAATTACGATTGATACAGGCCAACATTATGATGCTAATATGAGTAGTATTTTTATTGAAAAGTTAGAAATTCAGGACATTAAATACAATTTGGGTATCGGTAGTGCTAAACATGGAGAGCAAACTGGAAAAATGTTAATTGAGATCGAAAAAATTCTTTTAATTGAAAATCCAAATTTTGTAATCGTATACGGAGACACTAATTCAACCCTTGCAGGAGCTATAGCAGCAGCTAAATTGAAAATACCAGTTATTCATATTGAAGCAGGCATGAGAAATCACAATTTACAAGTCCCTGAAGAAATTAATCGAACTCTAGTTGATAGAATATCGAGTTTGAGGTTTGCTCCTTCTGAAGATGCTGTTAAAAATTTGGTTCAAGAGGGATTAAGCACTAATACATTTTTGGTTGGTGATATTACCACAGATTTACTCAAAGAGATTGGAAATAAAACCAATGTCTTAATTCAAGATAAGTTTTACTTTGCAACTATTCATCGACCTTTCAACACAGATTCTAAAAATCGAATTTTACAAATACTAAATGCATTAAATAATCTTGAATATACAGTGATCTTAGCAATGCATCCGAGGACTAAAAATGAAGTTAATAATTGGAATATTCTGCTCGAGGAATTTAAAAATATTGACGTTATTGAGCCATTAGGTTTTTTTGATACAATTAACCATGTTCTTTCAAGTGAAGGCGTTATTACTGATAGTGGTAGTTTGCAGAAAGAAGCTTATATTCTCAAAAAAAAGTGTACTACTATTTTAGAGTATACTCCATGGCAAGAGACTCTTTTAGGTTCTTGGAACTATCTATTATTTCAGGATTTAAGCAATCTTAATAAAGTAATGAATAGAGAAGTTGATGATAATCAATATATTAGTAGTTGCTATGGTGATGGAAATGTTGCAAGAAAAATAATGGATTGTATATTCCTCAATGCGTAAAATACTCTTCATATCTTATTATTACCCGCCATGTAATTTAACGGCGTCAAATAGGGTATTTAGTTGGGCAAAATTCTTAGCAAAAAATAATTTTGAAATTACAGTTTTAACAAGACACTGGCCAGCGAAAATAGAATCCTTTAACGATATATACCAACATGAAAAATTAGGAGAATTACATACAATTAATGAAGGAATTAAGGTTATTAGAGTAGATGAGTATAATTCAATTTTTAAAAAAATAAT
>DORI01000022.1 GCA_003512365.1 Crocinitomicaceae bacterium
TACTATTATTTTAGTAAGGTTTTTGGAAATTAAATTCAAAGGCATAGTTATTGACAAATGGCGTTTTGTAAATAGAAATTAAATAACAACATAAGTACTTACACCATGCTATATTTGTCGAAATCAAATTTTATGAAAAAATCTTTTTCTGGTCTTTTTCTATCGCTACTCTTATTTCAAAGCTGTGCGCAGGATCAAACAAATAGAGAAACAACTCCTGAACAAAATAAACCAAGGCCAAAAGTCAACAAGAGCTTTTCTTTGAATGATTATCTTTCAGAAAATAAAGATCTTAACGCTCAAGTTGAAAGTGTTTTTAAGCAACTTAACGAAAATCAAATTATCGCTCAATTAATAATGCCGGCAGTTGGTAAATATGGCCAAACAAAAGAAACAATCGATCAGCATATTAAGGATGGAGTTATTGGTGGGGTGCTTATGTTGAATGGAACCAAAGATGAATTTACGGGATTTATTAAGTCTTTTGAAGCCAAGAATAAAGAATTTGGAAACCTTCCCTTCTTATATAGTGCGGATGCCGAGCCTAGCTTAGTCAATAGAAAAATAAATGGCTCTACACTTGTAAAAAAAGCAAGTGAAATCAGTACATATGATCAAGTTGTTGAAGTCGCTAAAACAATTTCGGATGATTTAAACGCTATTGGAATTAATTACAATTTTGCCCCTGTGGTCGATGTGGCTGGAAATGCTACAGTGGGCTACAGAGGATTTGGATCTAAACCTGAGCAACTCATCCCATGGTCGAATGCATTCATACAAGAAACACAAAAACAAGGGATTATTGCCACAGCAAAACATTTTCCGGGTCATGGTTTAGTTTCAGGAGATACACATAAGTCATTACAAATGATTGACGGAGAATTAAAAGAAATAAAAAATTACCCTGAACTAATTAAAAATGGTGTTCTATCTATTATGGTTGCACATATTGCTGTTCAGAAAAATTCCAAGTACAATACTAATGGTCTCCCTTCAACTTGTTCAGAAAAAATTGTAACCGATTTGTTAAGAAAAGAGTTAGGCTTTAAAGGACTCATAGTTACCGATGCTATGAACATGGGTGGTGTTGTTACCGTGCCCCAATCCGCAACAAAAGCTATTCAAGCAGGCTGTGACATTGTACTTATGCCATTAGATGCAAAAAAGACACACGCTGAACTTTTGGCAATGTATAAAAAAGATGAACCATTTAGAGCTAAAGTTCAAGCAGCAGCTATGAATGTAATTCGCATGAAAATTTGTTTAGGACTTCTGAAGTAGCAATTACTTATCAAGAACTTTAGGGATTCTAAAGTAATCAGAATCACGTTTCGGAGCATTCTTCAGTGCATCTTCTTTAGAAACCGTTGTAGTGCCCTCATCTTCTCTAAGCACATTTATTTCTTGAGACATAAAAATAAGCGGAGTCACACCCTCTGTATTTACAGAACTTAGGTTGTCCATAAAACCAATAATCTTCTCTAAATCGCCCCTAATTGTTTGAAGTTCTTCGCCTTTAAATTCAAGACGAGCTAGTTTAGCGATATGAAGAATGGTTTCTTGACTTATTTCCATGGAACAAATTTAATCTTTTTGATGAAGTGATGGATACCTTTTTTCAAGCGGGTGGCTAATTATTTCGAAGCAATGTTCTCTTAATTCTTTTAAAGACATAGACTGCACCTGCTCTTTAGAAACTACCTTATGAATGATTACATCCGCGATTCCTGGTCTCGCAGGGCCTAATATCAAAGTTGGATCTGAAAAAAGATAGAAATTATTCAAAAATGTTATCGGTACAACAGGAATCTCCAGCGATTTTGCTAGTTTGAAAGCTCCATCTTTAAATGGAATCATTTTCGGATTATCATCATCTGGAATTCCACCTTCGGGAAAAATCGCAATAGACCAACCTTGCTGAATAGCCTTTTCAGCCAGCAACAACGATTGACCAGCTTTACTTTTATCCTTTCTGTATACGGGTATATTTAAATTTTTAAAATAAGTTCTAATAATCGGGTAGCTTAAAATTTCACTTTTCCCTAAGAATACAAATGGGTGTTTTGGTATAAGAGAATACATAAAAAAAATGTCCAGATAAGAACTGTGATTTGCAACGATGACATATGGACCATCAGGAAGTTTGCTTTCCGTTATTTTATTGACATGATAGAAACAAAATAAACGCATCATCCAACTCCAAAAAATAAACAAATTGAAACTCATTTTCTTCCATTTTGGATTCATGAGCACAATCAGAAAAAAGGGATATAAAATGATAGCTAACGCACAAAATATTACGGCGATGTATAATTTCCATATTAACCCAAAAACACCAAGGATATAGCGCATAAACAAATCTACAATTTTAAAGTAATAACTTGAACTTAGAAAAAAAGAATTCCTTAATTTTACGCTATGTCAAGGATTCTAACCGGAATACAATCAACAGGAACTCCACATTTAGGTAATATTTTAGGAGCAATAATTCCAGCCATTCAACTTTCAGCTGAAGAGAAAAATGAATCATTTCTTTTTATTGCTGATTTGCACTCTTTGACACAAATCAAAAACGGAGAATTACTAAAAGAGAACACTTATGCCACTGCTGCTGCGTGGTTATCATTTGGATTGAACACGAATAAAACCGTATTTTACAGACAAAGCGACGTTCCTGAGGTTACTGAATTGATGTGGTATTTATTGTGCATGTACCCATATCAGAGGCTAACGCTTGCTCATAGTTTTAAGGATAAGGCGGACCGCCTTGAAGATGTAAATGGTGGTTTATTTTCTTATCCTATATTAATGGCGGCGGATATTTTATTGTATGACGCTGAAATTGTACCTGTTGGAAAAGATCAAAAACAACACATTGAAATGGCTCGAGATGTTGCCAACAGATTCAACCTTCAATATGGTGAAACCTTTGTAATACCAGAAGATAAAATTAGTGAATCAACTAAACTGATTCCTGGAACCGACGGTGAAAAAATGAGCAAATCAAGAGGAAATCATATCGACATTTTTTTACCTGAAAAAGAACTTCGCAAACAAATTATGTCGATAGTTTCTCACAGCACACCACTTGAGGCTCCAAAAAATCCCGAAACATGTCATACCTTTTCGTTGTACTCACTTCTTGCGAGTAAGGAGCAAATCACAGAAATGACTCAGAATTATCTTAATGGTAATTACGGATACGGACATGCCAAACAAGCACTTTTCGAACTAATTCTTACAAAATTTGAAAAGGAGCGAAAAACTTTCTCTGAACTCATGAGTGATAAAAGAAAAATCGATGAGGAATTGAAAATTGGTGCACTTAAGGCTAGAGAGGTGGCTCAGAATGTCTTAAATCGTGTTCGAAATAAAGTGGGTTACTAGAATTATCTCCTTCGCATAAATTTCAGCATCTTTTTTTAACTTATTTCTTGCATTTTAATCTACAATTAGTACTTTTGCCACGGAGAGTTGGCAGAGTGGTNNGTTCGAATCCCTCACTCTCCGCTGAAAAAAGGTCTTGGATTCAAGGCCTTTTTTTTATTTACAAATTGATTGCGCCGCAAATACATCGTCTGTAATTATTCCCGTTGGTTTCTTTTTAATGGCTTTTAATGTACCCTTGGGTGAACGAATATCATACAAATAAACTCTGTTGCCGTTTGAAACGAATTCTTGAACCACTTCCGCACTGATTTTTGAATTTCGAATGACTACCCCATACCAATCATTAGTATTAATCTCTTGACGTATTAATTCGATATTATCACTGGAAAGCATACAATTATAGTCTAAGGAAAAGTATGGAAACAAATCCTTAGAAGGAAGAATCAAGATCAAATTCGGCTTAGCCAAAAGATCAAGTTTTTGTTTAAATGTTTCGAGATTCACAACTACTTCTGCACATGTGCAGAAGT
>DORI01000144.1 GCA_003512365.1 Crocinitomicaceae bacterium
CCGTATTGTTCGTATTTTCATTTATTAGAATAAACGCAGCATTTTTTCTATTGTTTTTGTAGGCATCGTAGGCAATTCCACTTGATAATTTAAGTGTTATCTTACAAATTTCATTAAGTTGAATAGAATCTTTGGCATCTAGTTCCTTTGTGGAATGAACGTCAATAGATGCTGATATTTCTTTAATAGAAGCTTTTACGCAATGACTATTGTGCTGTAAGACTAATCGCTGTCCTTTGACAAAAGGTTTGTTATCCATCCAACATATTAGTGCCTCAACGGAATCACTAAAAATAGGCGTATCGGTACTTCTAACGATAGTAGATCCTCTGCTAATATCAAAATTATCATGTAAATGTAAAATGATAGGATCTCCCTCTACTACATTCGAAACATCTTGTTGATTTTTTTCAATTCTCTTAATTCGGGATTTCTGTTCAGAAGGATAAATAAACACTTCATCTTCAATGGAAAATTTACCACTTAAGACTGTGCCGGCATATCCACGGTAGTCGTGTAATTCTTCCGTTTGAGGACGAATAATGTATTGCACCTGAAATCGAGAAGGATTTTGTGTAGTTGCATCGTCTAACTTAATGTTTTCCAGAAATTCAAAAAGTGTTTGACCTTCATACCAGTTCATTTTTTCGCTTCTCTTTACTACATTCTCACCGAGTAAGGCACTTAAAGGAACGAAATCAACGGAAGTCAAATTTAAAGATGCAGAAAATGCTAAATAATCTTGTTTTATTAGATTAAAAATGATCTCATTATACTCTACAAGGTCCATTTTATTGATACAAATAACAAGATTTGGAATACCTAAAATCGAAGCAATAATTGTATGACGCTTAGTCTGTTCGGTTACACCTAGCCTAGCATCAATTAAAATTAAAGCCAGATCGCATGTTGAAGCTCCAGTGAACATATTGCGAGTATATTCAGCATGACCTGGTGTATCAGCAATTATATATTTTCTTTTCGTCGAGGAAAAGTACTTGTATGCAACATCTATGGTAATACCTTGTTCACGTTCAGCCCTAAGTCCATCGGTGAGCAAAGCTAAATCTATGGGGGTATTCGAATTTGTATTTTTACTTTGTTTGGTAAGAATTTCGATAATGTCCGTAGAAATGGAATTACTATCCAAAAGTAGTCGGCCGATTAATGTGCTTTTGCCATCGTCAACATTCCCAGCGGTAAAAAAACGTAATAGATCCATTCAATTTGTTAAAAATAACCACATTTTTTCCTGTCTTCCATTCCAGCTTCACTGATACGATCATCCATTCGAGTAGCTCCGCGTTCTGAAATCTTCGTCGAAACGATTTCTTCAATTATCTGATCCACGTTTGAGGCATCACTTTCAACAGCTGCTGTACACGTCATGTCGCCCACAGTTCTGTATCGCACGCGCTTCGTTATAATTTCATCGTATTCATCCAATTCTAAAAATGGATTTACATTCATTAGTTGTCCGGTTTCCGTGCGCACACACAACCTATCGTGAGAGAAATAAATGGAGGGGAGGGCAATATTTTCTCGTTTAATGTAATGCCATACATCTAATTCAGTCCAATTTGAAATGGGAAAAACACGAACGTTTTCTCCTTTATCAATTCTTCCATTATATAAATTCCATGGTTCTGGTCTTTGTTTTTTAGGATCCCATTCGCCAAATTCATTTCGGACGGAAAAGATTCGTTCTTTTGCACGTGCTTTCTCCTCATCACGTCGAGCACCGCCAATACAAGCATCGAATTCAAATTCTTCAATTGTGTCTAGTAAGGTATACGTTTGAAGAGGATTTCTACTTGGGAATTTCCCTTTTGCATCCGTTAGTCCTTTCGATTTAATCGTATCTTCTACTTTTCGAATGATAAGTGTTTCTTTCAATTCTTCAACAAGTGCATCCCGAAAGTCAAGTGTTTCCTGAAAATTGTGTCCAGTGTCGATATGAACCAAAGGAAAAGGAAATTTACCCGGTCGAAAAGCCTTTAACGCCAAATGCACAAGGCAAATACTGTCTTTGCCTCCACTAAATAGTAGTGCTGGCTTGTCAAATTGACCTGCTACTTCTCGTAATATGTAAATCGCTTCAGCTTCTAATCGATCTAAATAGTTCATTTAAACGAATAATTTACAAAGGTAAATTTTCATTCACATTGAAAAACTATTTTAAACTTATTTAAAGATAAAAGATAGTTTCACAGGTATAAATGCATTTTCGATGTCAAAAATTTGCGTGGCTTTCCATTATCTCTCAGGTTCAAAGTTTCTCAGTTCTTGAATGCGCATCAATGTAAAGTTATTGAATATTGATGCATTCGAGCCTCATTTGATTTAAGTGTCAATATTCCCGGTTTCTCGTGCAATATTCCACTAGAATTTAGATGGTCAGCCCATCCCCACCATGGTTCGATACAGAAAAAGGGAGCTCCAATTTTGGTCCAGAACCCAATAGCTGTCCAATCTTTACATTGAATACTTACTAATTTCCCTTTTTTCTTATGCACGAGACAGACTTCTTCAAAGGGGACATTTTTAATTACTAGAGCATCTTTCTCAAAATAAGAGTCTTGCAATTGAAACGAATTTGTTAGGTTAATAGGTTTAGCTTCATTTGAATAATAATTTCCCTCAATGAAGTGTTGCATAGTTTGAAAGTTTCCTCCAAAATCCAATGAATATTCACTTAGATTTCCATCTATATGAAATCCGGGATGTCCACCAATATTATAAAATAAATATTCTTCATCGTGATTCTTTACTTCAGATGAAATTATAACTGTATGACCCACTAATTCAAAGCGCAGAATCAATTCAAAATAAAATGGGTATTGTTTTAGAGTAAACTCATTAGCGATAAGACGAAATGCAACCTTATCTGTTTCGCAATTCTCGACTTCGAAGGTGCAATCTCTAGCGAATCCGTGTTGCTTCATGACATAATTTTCGCTCTTGTGATGATAACTATCATTGATTAATCGGCCAACTACAGGAAATAACAATGGTGCATATCTATTCCAATAAAATTCATTCTTTTTCCAAATTAAATTTTCCCCATTAATTTTTTTCAGAGATTGCAACTCGGCGCCTAGCTCATGAATTGAAGCCTCAATAAAATCATTTTTAATGGAAATCATGGATGTTCGTGAATATTAATGGAAAATTCAAATACTTCTGACCAACCTTTCCAAATTCCGTAATCACCGATGGTTTCATTGTGCCAAATAAAAGAAAATTCACCACCGAATTCCTTCACTTCATTGTAGAGGTGTGCAATTTTGCCCATTGCTTCAACGGGGCTTATTTTTAGGTATTCGTTAAGCGTACCGTCCATAAATGCAAAAGGGTGAAGTGTTAAACTGGTTTGTTTATTTTCTCTTAAATTAAACCACTTAATTGGTTTTGCTGTACCTAACCGAAAACCACAAATATCAGCAAATCCCATGGTGTAGTCATCTTTGATTTCCTGTTCTATATATGTTTCGTATGTCTGCGGAAGCTTCAGCATGAGGTAATGTTGCCTAGCAAAATGAACCCGATTGTCAATGATCTTTTCAAGTCGCTCGATTTCATTGTGGAGAAAGAATTCATAATTATTGGATTTTACACTCGGATGAATACCTATTTCACACGCAGTTCTCATGCGCTGAATGAGTCTTCTGTGTCGCTTGTGTCTAAAAGAAATGTTACGATCGAATTTAGCAAAATCACCGAGTAGCCAGAACATTTTAAAGTTAATTCCTTTGTCTTTCAAAGCGTAAATTTGGTCGTAGGTATCGTAAGGATCTCTATAACTTCCGGTCTGTACCTTTTGTCGCTCAATCAGTCTTTNNCAAAATCGTTCGCCAAATACCTTTATGCTTATATGCGTAGGTATTGTCAATGTCAAAAGTTGGTGTGAACTGCAGTGTGGGTTTTTTAAGGTGAGGTTTAAGAATTTCATTCTTTTTTAACCAATAGACAATATCTAACGCCCATCTGTCGCAAATTGCAAGCTCATGCCATTCAAAGCGGTACAAGACACTATTTTTTCCTTCAAATCTTCCCCATTTATCGCGTTGAATGGAGCTATATTCTTCCATTCTTCTGAGAATGTAGAAGATACTTGCCACTGGATCAGTCTTTCCGTTAAAACTCAAACAGCTCTCCTGGTAAAATAAATTTTTATCGATGGCGTAATTTCCTATGTCGGAATCATATAGCACTGACGAAGGATCGATTTTAATAACTCCTTCAATTTCGGTATTGGAATAATTTAACCGAGGTTCTGAAATGTGAATGAATTCATTGTAATTGTACCATAACTTGCAGCGAATACCTCTTTCTTTAAAGATGAATTCGAATGTATATTTCATTCGCTCGTTTAGGTCCGCAACAAATATGTGAATCATCGTCTATAAGTCCGATATTATTTTGCTAACGATAAATTCTGCTGCTTTTCCGTCACCATAAAATGGGGGGTAGGAGTAATCGTTTTTTTTCAAAAGTATATCAGCACTTTGAATGATTTCGTTCTGATTAGCTCCTGCAAGTATAGCGTTTCC
>DORI01000201.1 GCA_003512365.1 Crocinitomicaceae bacterium
AAAAACAAATTGACGGCAGCAGGTTTACCTCCATCTACCGTTGATAAAATTTCATTTGTTGAATTATACGATTCTACAAAAACAGCAGCACAGCAAATACCAAGTAAAAATCGCTTTTCTTTCAAGGGTCAGTTTCAGTCTTCTATTTCATCTGAAATTTCATTGGGAGCATTCGATATTCCGGAAGGGGCTGTAGTTGTTACTGCAGGGGGAATTCGACTAACTGAAGGTGTGGATTATCAGGTAGATTACGCGCAAGGAAGGGTTAAAATATTGAATACAAGTCTACTTGAATCAAACGCGCAAATCAAAGTATCTATTGAGAGTAATTCCATGTTTGGATTTCAGGCGCGCACCATGATTGGTGGACATTATACCTACCGTTTCAGCGAAAAATTAAAATTAGGCGCCACATGGGTAAGAATGACCGAAAGGCCAGTTACGCAAAAGGTCGATTTTGGAAGTGAACCTTTCAAAAACAATGTAATCGGTGCTGATTTTTCATGGCGAACAAATGTTCCGTTCTTAACGAAATTGGTAGATCTGTTACCTGTGATTTCAACCAATCAAATGTCAACATTTGCAATTCAAGGGGAAGTTGCCACTTTGATTCCTGGTCAGCCTCGAGCGATTAATAAGGAGGGGACATCTTACCTCGATGATTTTGAGGCGGCACAAAGTACTATTGATTTGCGATCAGCTACTGCATGGAGATTGGCATCAATTCCTCAAGGGCAACCCGATTTATTTCCTGAGGCTTCCAAAAAAGATTTAGCGTATGGCTTTAAACGAAGTAAGTTATCTTGGTATACCATTGACCCTGTTTTCGTTCAAAATAACACCTTAACCCCTCAACACATTGCTCAGGATGGTCAGATGTTGGCGGATAGCAGGATGCGTTTGCTTCTGATAACGGAACTTTTCCCCAATAATCAACCTCAGCAAGGTCAGATGACAAATGTTGCCACCTTGGATTTGGCTTATTATCCGAAAGAGCGAGGGATGTACAACTACGATACGACGAACGTGGATACCTCAGGGAATTTTGTTGACCCAGAAGCGCGTTGGGGAGGGATTTCACGTGCCTTGACCACTAACGATTTTGAAACCGCAAACATAGAATTTATCCAATTTTGGATGTTAGATCCTTTTAATGTGGACGCCGAAAATGCAGATCCAAATTCCTTTCACAATGGTGGAGATTTGTATTTCAACCTTGGAAATATTTCAGAAGATGCACTTCCTGATTCGCGAAAGAGTTTTGAGAATGGATTGCCGGCATTAACAACCCTCTCACAAGAGAACATTGATACAACGCTTTGGTCAAGAGTCTCCTCTCAGCAAATTGTTGTAAATGCTTTTGATAACGATCCAGAGGCACGGATAAATCAAGATGTTGGGCTTGATGGTTGGAAAAATGAAGACGAACGATTGAATTACAGCAATTATGTGAGCTGGGTAAACAATAACTCAAATTTAACTGCTCAAGCTAAGGCTCGTATGATTTCGGATCCATCTTCTGATGATTATACCTATTACCTGGACGACAACTACGACAATCAATTGAAAAACATACTCGAGCGCTACAAGAAGTTTAACGGTATGGAAGGAAATTCTCCTACTACACAAATGTCGGATACAGCTAATGCGAAGGGTTACCCTACTCAGGCAACAAATTTACCTGACAACGAGGATATCAACACGGATAATAACTTATCGGAATCAGAAAATTATTTTCAATACCACGTTCGCTTGCGTCCAAATGAAATGTTAGAAGGTAAAAATTATATTACAAATGTTCAAGAAATCCCCGTCGGAAACAAAACAGAAAAATGGTACCAGTTTAAAGTTCCTATCGCTGATTTTGAAAAGAAAATCAATGGAATTCAAGACTTCAGATCCATTCGTTTTATGCGTATGTTCTTGAAAAATTTTGACGAGGAAGTAGTCCTAAGATTTGCGCGTTTGGAATTAATCAGAGGGGAATGGAGACGTTATAATTTAGATTTGACACAGCCAGGATTAAGCGTTCAAGTAGACCCTAACCTTACAACTTTCAATATTGGAGCTGTAAACGTAGAAGAGAATTCACAAAGAGAACCTATTAAATACATTGTTCCTCCGGGAATTGTAAGGGAAATTGACCCATCCCAAGTATTTCAGCGACAAATGAACGAGCAGTCTTTGGTCTTGGATATTTGCAACCTACAGGATGGAGATGCGCGTGCGGCTTATCGAAATGTAAATTTTGATGTGCGGACTTACAAAAAGATGAAAATGTTCGTGCATGCAGAAAACATAGCAGAATATCAAAACCAACTTAAAAGTGATGAATTGACTCTTTTTGTTCGATTAGGAACAGATTTCGTGGAGAACTATTACGAATATGAACTTCCGTTGAAGATTACCGATCCTCTGAGTGCATCGACAGCTGAACAAATTTGGCCCGAGGATAACAATATTGAAATTACCTTTTCAGATTTAATTAATTTGAAAAAAGACCGTAATACTAAAATTGAAAACGGGTCTCCCGGAGTATCCTACATTGTGGAATACGAAAAAATCGACCCTCAGAATTTAGAGCGAAAAATTAAAGTTAAAGGTAGCCCGAACTTACAGGGATTAAAAACAATAATGGTGGGCGTAAGAAACCCATTACAAAATGACCCTGNNCGGATAACGGTGAGGCAGAGTGTGTGAATGTTTGGATTAATGAGTTGCGTTTGACAGATTTCCTTAGCGAAGGTGGTTCTGCAGCAGTAGGACAAATGCAATTACAACTGGCTGATTTTGCCAACATAGCAGCATCTGGAAATTATTCTGGAATCAATTGGGGAAGTGTTGAGAGCCGTGTTCAAGAACGTCAACGAAACGAGCGTATTGGAATAGACATGAATTCAACGGTTCAGTTGGGTCAGTTTTTTGGTAAGAAAACAAGACTTTCGCTCCCATTCTTTTACGGATATTCCTTAGGAATCATCAATCCTGAATTTGATCCATTTAATCCTGACGTTAAATTGCGAGATTACGATCTTGCCACAAGAAAAGAACGAGCAAAATTAGGTCAAGATTTTACTGAGCGAAAGTCGTTTAACTTTACAAATGTTCGCAAAGAATTAAAAGCAGGCGCTAAACCTCATTTCTGGCGTGTTTCCAATTGGTCGGCCACATATGCTTTTGCTGAAAACATGAAACGTGACTTTAACACGCGTTACGATATTACGAAAACGTGGAACGGCTCTTTGAATTACAATTACACATTTGCCGTAAAACCTTGGGAACCATTTAAAAAATGGAAGCCTGTTCAAAAAAATAAAAATTTAGCCGTGGTAAAAGATTTTAATCTCTATTTTTTACCGAAAAACATGACTTTTACGAACGAGTATGCACGTGTATACAACGAGCGACAAATTCGAAATAACATCGTCCCAGATTACGAATTTGCTCCAGTCTACTTAAAGAAATACGATTGGGTTAGAACCTATAACGTTGGTTATGATTTATCAAAAAGTATCAAGGCCACGTTTTCTGCAGTAAACAAATCCATTTTTGAGGAAGGGAATCATGGGGTTGATAGAAAAACAGATCCTGACGGATACCGAGAATTCATGGATACACTTCGTTCTCAGGTAAACACGTTGGGAAAAACAATGGACTATACTCAAAATTACAGTTTAAGTTATAACATTCCATTCGATAAATTTCCGCTGACAAATTGGATCACCGCAAATGCGAAATACACCGGGTCGTTTAACTGGCAGAGAGCTCCATTCGGTCAATCAGAATTTGGTAATACCATTCAGAACAACAGAAACTTAAATTTTACGGCACAGGCAAATTTTGTTAACCTTTATAATAAAATACCACTTTTCAAAAAGGTATTATCCGATGGAAAATCAGGTGGAAGAGCAAATTTGAATATGAAAGGCGCCAATGGTGATGAGAAAAATAAAGGAGGAAAAGACAAAGAAGGAGACAAGGTTGAGGAAGAATTTAAACCCGATAAACCGTTAGATGAAATGACGCCGAAGGAAAGAAAACAATTCGAGCGTAAAAAGAAACGATGGGAGCGTAAAAAAGCACGTGAGAAAAAACGAAAAGAAAATGCAAAAAAGAAAGTGAATCCAATCGTCGGTGCAGCAAGCCGTTTGGTTATGTCTGTGAGAAATATTTCCGGAACTTATGCCCTCAATGATGGAACGCTTTTACCTGGCTTCAATCAGGAAACAAGAGTGTTGGGAATGAATAACTCGACAACAGGTCTTTCAGGATTTGTTTTTGGGAAACAGGGTTATGATATGTTAGGTAGAAGAACGGGATATAACGTGGCAGAACAAGCAACAGATAACAATTGGTTGGTTCAAAATGCAAATTTGAATAAGCAATATACCATTACCCATAGTGAAAATTTATCCTTGAAGGCTACACTTGAACCTTTTAAAGATTTTAATATCAATGTAAACGTCTTACGAAATTATAGCATTAATGAAAGTGAATTTTACCGTTGGAATAATACGTCTTCAGCTTTTGAAAGTCAAAACAATTTTAAAACGGCTCAATTAACCTACACTACATTGACTATGCCATCAGCTTTTCAAAAGTTGGATCGAGAATATTCATCTCAGACTTTCCAAACCTTATTGAACAACCGCCAAACAGTTTCACAATTTATAGGTCAACAAAATGCGAATTCTGGTCAGTTACCAAATCAATATTACGACGGTTATTCAGGATCGCAACAAGACGTAGTAATCGGAGCATTTCTATCAGCATATACCAACTCCTCGGTCAATGAAAGAAGTATCAATCCGGTAAGAAATTTACCAATGCCAAATTGGACAATAAATTATAATGGCTTAACTAAATTTGAGTTTACCAAGAAATTTTTAAAGAATTTCAAGTTAAATCATGGTTATGCCTCAACCATTGCAGTTAGTGGTATGCAAACAAACTTGAATGCTCAACTCGATGCCAATGGCAATGCTACATCGCGAGACATTAACAATAACTTCATTTCAGAACTACAAGTTCAAAATGTTGTTGTCAATGAAAAGTTTGCTCCTTTGGTTGGATTTTTAGCAACTTGGAATATTTTTGGTAAAAGTTTGACCACCAATTTTGAATACAAAAAAGAACGTCAATCGACACTATCCTTAAGTAACAATCAGATTACTGAAAACATGAGCACAACAATTGTTGCGGGGACAGTCTTAACCTTTCCAAAACTTCAATTACCTTTTGAAGGAGTTAAGAAAAGTGACTTAATTGTGAATGTCAACTTTAATTTTCAAGACAACATTGTAGTCGTTCGGAAGATTATAGAAAATTCCAATCAAGCCACCAGCGGTCAGCGAATCGTTAGCTTTAAGTTGGATGCGAATTACAAGTTGACTGATTTCATTTTGGCATCTTTTTATTACGAACAGCGAATTACTACTCCTAAAATTCAAACTAGTTATCCGACGGGTAACTTAAAAACGGGTATTACAATTCGCTACGATTTGAACGGTTTGAAGTAATGGAAATTCGATCGGCAACTCCTAAAGATGTCCCCTATATTTTTGATTTAATCAAAGAATTGGCATTGTATGAAAAGGCTCCAGAGCAAGTATCTAATACTTCAGAAAATTTACATTACGACTTATTCGAGGCGCCAATTTGTGAAGCTATTGTAGCGGAAGAAAACGAGGAAATACTCGGATTTGCTTTGTATTACACCTCTTATTCTACTTGGAAAGGCCGTTGTTTATACCTGGAAGATTTTTATGTTAAGGAAAAAAGCCGAAAACGTGGAATTGGAAAATTGTTATTTGACGAAGTTGTGCGAATAGCGAAAGCTAAAAAGCTAAAACGGATGGATTGGCAGGTATTGGAATGGAATGAGCCTGGTCTACAGTTTTATAAAAAGGAAAATGCTACTCTTGATTCAGAATGGGTCAATGGAAGATTATTTTTCGAAGAATGAAACGAAGTTTATTCCTTGTCATTTGTTTTTTTCAAGGGTACTTTTTAGCTCAAGTTCCTCCGCTAAGCACGCGCGGGAGTCATCTGATAGATGCCAATGAATCGGTTTTTTCGATGCGCGGAGTAAATTGGTGGGGAGCAAACGGAAGTCAATATCCATATAGTGAATTTCACAGCAAGGGAATTAATACCCACGCAATGCCATTTGGAATTCATCTACAGCACATCGATACAATCGTGGCAGCTATAAAATCTGCAGGATTCAACACATTACGGCTACCATTTTCAAATCAAATGCTTCATGACACCACACGAGCAAAGAAAGATTGGGTTGGGCCAAATAACTTTTTATTGAATAAAACGCCTATTGAGGTTTTAGATGAGGTTATTACACGTCTTTCTGATGCTGGAATTTGTGTGCTATTGAATAATCATTCGACCACAACCCATTGGTGCTGCAACTTCGATTATAACGGGCTTTGGTTTGGAAAAAATAAATATTTTGATCAAACAACGAAACAGTGGATCAACGACTGGAAATTTTTAGCCAACCGTTACAAATCTAATCTCTGGGTAATCGGGGCGGATTTGCGAAATGAGGTTCGTCCGCAACGAACGCCCTATTTTTTACCTAAAAATGCCAATTGGGGAAGAAAGAATAAAAAAGATTGGCACCGTGCTGCCACCCAAGCTGGAGATGCCATTCATGTGTTAAATCCAAATTGGCTTATTGTTGTCGAAGGAATTAATGCCCGTGTAAATCCATTAATGCAATTGAGTTTTCCTCATTTAAAATCGGTACGTAAGAAGCCCATCATCTTAAAAATTCCAAATAAATTGGTGTATGAGGTACATAATTACAGCTTTTCATGGACTAAGGCTAACATTCTTAGATTGAAGAAAAGTACCACTTACAACGATTTATCTACAGAACAACGAATGAAGGCTTATGAACAAAATTGGGGGTATATCACGAAAATGGAAGGTAGCGCAACTCCTGTTATCGTCGGTGAATTCGGTTGTAGTGTACATGATAAACATGCAGAAGAATGGTTAAGGGATTTAACGGTATACATGTCACAGAATTCGATCGGAAGTTGCTGGTGGACATTAGAAGAGGAAATTGCGGAACCAAGTAGCTATGGAATTTTGAACGATGCGTTGAATGAAATCAATGTTTTTAAAGATTGGAGAGGAACACATTTGCAGAAATATTGGAAACCGTAGCACAATTCTAAAAATAAAAAAATCACTAATGTGATGGTACCATGACAGATTTAGTAACGCCTTTAATGAATAATGAAGAATGGGCTTATCGTCAGTTTGTAAAGGAATATGGAAAACGAATTTATAATATTTGCTTTTACATTTTTCACGATCGTTCAGAAGCCGAAGACACAACACAAGAAGTTTTTATTTCCGTTTTTCAATCCATTCATTCATTTCGAGGGGATGCTCATTTTTCAACATGGGTTCACCGATTAACTTTAAATAAATGCAATGAAAAACTAAGGTTTAAGAATCGAAAAAAAAGAAAGGGAGCTATGGTCTTAATTGAAAATCAAGTTGATTTAGCAAGCCAAGATATAAGTCCCGAAGGTCTTTTAATTAAGAATGAAGAAATCGCCATACTTTTTGATGCAATTCGTGGTCTTTCAGAAAATCAACATATTGCTTACACCTTGCATAATATGCAAGAGATGTCCTATGTGGAAATTGCAGAAAATATGAATTTATCTGTTTCGGCAGTGGAGTCTTTAATTTTTAGAGCGAAACAAAATTTGAGGAAAATATTACAGGAAAAACTACATGCCGGTGATGGAAATTTGAAGGAAAACACAAGAAAAATTTATAACAAGCAACAAACCAACAACGATGAATAAAATTGATGAAATACTAAATAAAAAATTTGAAGATAGATTCGACGTTTCAAAAGAAATGCAGGATAAACTATTTCGTATTCCAAGCTTATACGCAAAGAAATCAGACAATTGGAGGTATTGGCTTGTGGCTGCATCCGTTTTACTTCTAATGAGCTTCCATCTTTTACGTTTTGATAAAAAAGAGCAACAAAAAGAAGATGAAATTGTAGAGGTATATAATCAAAAGTGGAATAATCAATTGTAAACATGAAAACTAATATTTTATTGAGTTTATTGACAGGTGTGTTATTACTTAATGGTGTTGCTATCTTCTTTTGGCAAAGAGATTCAAGGAGTGAGCATCAGCATAAAAGGCCACCTAAAATAACAGATGTACTGAACTTTTCGGGAGATAAAGAAAAAATGGTAGATAAGTTAGAAAATGAACACTTTCAGCAAAAAGATGATCTCATTGCCAAACAAAAGAGCTTAAGAAAAGAATTGTTTTTGGCTGAAAATACTCCAAATCGAAAAGATTCATTGATTCAATTAATTGGAACAAATCAAAAAGCTATAGAAAGTATAACACTGTCCTATTTTACTTCTATAAGAAAGTTATCTTCGGAAAAGCAACAAAAGGAATTAAATAAGCTCATTGAAAAAATGATTCAAGGCCCTCCACACCACCACCGTAAAAAATAACATGAGATTGCTTTTCGTCAGTATTCTGTTTGGTGCTAATATGGTTCATGCACAGCTTACGTTTGAATTTCGATGGGGTACACAAAAAATAATTCCTGAAAAATCATACTACTACAAGGGCGATACTATAAAATTTGAAGAATTGAAGGCGTATTTATCGGATATTTATTTAACTCAAAATAAGGAGCTTACTAAAATTTCAGATGTATGGCTTGTAGATTTCGAGGACTCTATCAATGAACTTTTGAATGTGAAAATTCAAAATATAAAGCCATCATCGTTGTCATTTAATTTCGGACTTGATAGTATTTATCATGTAAATATGGAATACGCGGGAGAATTGGATCCTGTTCACGGAATGTATTGGGCATGGAATACTGGATATATTAATTTTAAGTTGGTAGCCCGCTGTTCGGCAGTGAAATCAAAAAATGGCTTATTGGATTATCATTTAGGTGGATACCTAAAACCACATCGAACCAATCGGCGCTTGGAATTTAACTATAGCGGTTCAACACTAATCTTGGATTTATTACCTTTGTTTGA
>DORI01000230.1 GCA_003512365.1 Crocinitomicaceae bacterium
GGAATTTCACCTTTGTATGGTTGATAATCTAGAAATCTATGGTTCATAATGGCTTCACCAGCAGTTTGTGTTAAAAGATAATTACGTAACCCAATTATTCCGCGCGAAGGAATATCAAACGTAATAATCATACGATCCCCTTTTGGAACCATATTTTTCATTTCACCTTTTCTTTTTGTTACGGCTTCAACGGCAGTACCACTAAATTCTTCTGGTAAATCAATGGTTAAATCTTCAATGGGTTCGCATTTGACACCGTTGACCTCTTTTATAATTACTTGAGGTTGGCCAACTTGTAATTCGTAACCCTCTCTTCGCATGGTTTCAATAAGCACTGATAAATGTAAAACGCCACGACCGAAAACCATCCATTTGTCTGCCTTGTCCGTTTCATTTACGCGCATAGCTAGATTTTTTTCCAATTCTTTTTGAAGTCGATCAAAAATATGTCGTGATGTTACAAACTTTCCTTCTTTTCCGAAGAAAGGAGAATCGTTGATAGAAAACAACATGCTCATTGTCGGTTCATCCAATTTAATAGTAGGAAGTGGTTCTGGGTTTTCAGCATCGCAAATGGAATCACCAATCTCGAATCCTTCAATTCCCGTAATAGCGCAAATGTCGCCCGCTTGCACGGAACTTACTTTCTTGCGTTCAATCCCATCGAAAACAAAAACTTCTTTGATTCGATGTTTTTCTTGTTTTCCGTCTGATTTTGAAATTATTATGGGTTGATTTTCATTAATTTCACCTCTTGTTAATCTACCGATTGCAATTCTTCCTACATAAGAAGAATAATCTAATGAAGTAATCAACATTTGCGTATTTCCTTCTTCAATTTTTCTTGGCGGAAAATAATCTAGTATTCGGTCGAGAAGTGGAGAGATCGAATCCGTAGGTTGCTTCCAATCTTCCGACATCCAACCGTTCTTTGCTGAACCGTATATAGTTGGGAAGTCAAGTTGTTCCTCGTTTGCATCTAATTCAAACATAAGGTCAAACACTTTTTCATGAACTTCCTCAGGAGTACAATTTTCTTTGTCAACTTTGTTAATTACCAATAAAGGTTTAATGCCCATTGAGAGCGCTTTTCCTAATACAAACCTTGTCTGAGGCATTGGTCCTTCAAAAGCATCTACCAATAAGCAAACTCCATCTGCCATGTTCAGTACGCGTTCCACTTCACCACCAAAATCGGCGTGACCTGGGGTATCAATGATGTTTATTTTTGTCCCTTTGTAGGTTACGGATACATTTTTTGAGACAATCGTAATACCACGTTCTCTTTCTAGGTCATTGTTATCCATTATGAGTTCTCCAGTTGGGCGATCTCGTTCATTTAAAAAGTTACCTGCTTCTATCATTTTGTCTACCAAGGTAGTTTTTCCGTGGTCGACGTGTGCAATGATTGCGATGTTTCTAATTTCCATGTTGTAAATGTTCTATCTTCTGTTTCGTTTGTTGCTAAAATCTTCTTTTCTACGGTTATTTCCGCTTGAGTTGCTTTTACGTGAATCGCCACCAAAACGGCCTCTTCCACGAGGAGAATCAAATTTTCTCCCTCCTTTTGAAGAACCTCCTGACTTTCCTGAGGCAGATGAAGATACTTCAATAGAAACATCATGACCTTCAAAATTTTGGCCATTGACATTTCGTAATATACGTTCAGTATATTCCTCGTCAGCTTCAAAAAATGAGAAAGAAGCATTCAGGTCAATTCTACCAATTTTATCGGATTTCAGACCCGTAGCATCGCAAACAACTCGCAATAATGCACCTGGATTTAGTCCATCGCGCTTACCTATATTTACAAAAAATCTTGTTTTTCCTTCTTCTCTTTCGCGTCTGCCTTTGTCTCGATCCCGATCCCGATCTCCGCGACCTTCTCTGCTGTCGTCTTTTCCAGCTTTTGCATTCAAATCACCCGCGCGATGGTAATAATCGATGAATCGATTAAATTCTGCAGAAACAAACTTCTTGATGACTTCCTCTTTACTTAAAGACTCAAATTCTGACAGGATTTTCGGCATGAATTTCTGAATGTCACGCTCTTTAACTTCGGTAGTTATTGTTTTTTCAATCAAACGAAGTAATTGGATTTCACAAATTTCTTCCGCATTAGGAATTGCACCAACNNGTAAAGCTTGTGCGCATTTGTTTTTCAATGGCCTTTATTTTAAACAGTTCTTTGCCATTAACCAACACCAATGATTCTCCTTTTTTTCCGGCGCGTGCTGTTCTACCACTTCTGTGTGTGTAGTTTTCAATGTCATCCGGAAGATTGTAATTGATTACATGCGTAATATTGTCGATATCCAATCCTCTTGCTGCAACATCTGTGGCAACGAGAATTTGTAATTCTTTACTTCTAAAACGCTCCATAACCTTGTCGCGCATAGTTTGTGTCAAATCACCATGTAGTGGTTCAGCATTATAGCCTTCTTTAGCTAGTTTAGCAGCAACTGTTGCGGTTTCATTTTTTGTGCGACAAAATATCAGACCATAAATGCTAGGATTAAAATCGATTAATCGTTTAACGGCCTCATAACGGTCTCTTTCTTTAACTAGGTAATAGATGTGGTCAATGTTTTCATTACTTTGATTTTTATGACCAATTGATACCTCCAAAGGATCTGTCATGTAAGTTCTAGCAATTCTTGCCACTTCATTCGGCATGGTTGCAGAAAATAACCAAACGTTTTTGTCAACCGGAGTGGTGTCCAAAATGGCATCGATATCCTCTTTGAATCCCATGTTGAGCATTTCATCCGCTTCATCCAATACCACGTAGCGAATTTGATTGAGTTGGATTACCTTACGATTCATTAAGTCCATCAATCTTCCGGGGGTAGCAACCAGTATATCTACCCCTTTTTTAATATCGGTAATTTGCTTTTTAATGTCCACTCCGCCGTAAACTGAAACGATGTGTACTTTTAGGTATTTCCCATAAGTCTTTAAATCGTTGGTAATTTGAAGGCAAAGCTCGCGTGTTGGACAAATAATTATGGCTTCGGCAACGCGGCTTCCCAAGGTAATCTTACTCAAAAGAGGCAAACCAAAAGCCGCTGTTTTACCGGTACCTGTTTGTGCCAATCCAACAAAATCGCTGTCTTCTTGCAAGAGATGGGGAATGGCTTGTTCTTGGATAGGTGTTGGGTTGATAAACCCTATTTCATTAATTGCCTGCAGCACCTCACTACGCAATCCCAACGCTTCAAATGTCATATTTTCGATTAAATTCGTGTCAAAGGTACTTAATTAAAAGCAGATGCTGTGGCCTTCGGGGAATATATCCCTGAAATAAAACCGTAATGTTGAAGAAATTACTAATTTAGCGGACGAATAACGATACATGGAGTTAAAAGGAATTATTTCTATTGCGGGAAGACCGGGACTGTTTAAAATTGTATCCCAAGGCAAAGTCAATGTGATTGTTGAATCCCTCTTGGATAAAAAACGGTTTCCTGCTTTCGCCTCTGAAAAAATCAGCTCCATTGAAGACATCAGCATTTTCACGTATGAGGAAGACGTCAAGTTAACCTCCATTTTTGAGAAATTATATACCCACACCGAAGGGAAAGAATCCATCAGTCACAAGGTGGATGAAACGGAAATGCGTTCNNCAAGAAATCGGAAAGCCCAAAGAACGTAAAATCTGCGGCGCTAAAAGTACCAAAAACGCCGAAACCGGCTGCATCGAAAAAAGCTCCAGTAATTAAAACAGGTAGTTCACGGGGCAAATAATGCGTTAAGCCAATTGCATTTTCCATTCGCGCGTGGCTAGGATTATTCGTTAGTTTTTTACATGTTCGTCGGTATATACCTAGGACTCTTTTTTGAAAATACTCCCCACCTCTTTTCCTATTTTAGTTAAGGTTTCTACACCAACCCCAATCGGTGCTCCAGATACATCCTCGTAATTTCGGTAAGAAACATCCGCATCTTGCCCAGGATAAATTAACACCCAGTCATTGTTTTCATAAGCTTTCAGGATTTTAAGTCCAAATGCTTCCTGGTCCACCGTATGAGCAATGGAACCAGGTCTTGCGCTGATGACCACCATAAGATCGTTATTATCAACCCCAGCTAAATGAAAGAAATCTTCTTTTTGGTTTAATTCATGCCATAAAGCCTTCGTTACAATTTGATTCGCTTCGCCTACACGCAT
>DORI01000033.1 GCA_003512365.1 Crocinitomicaceae bacterium
GTGCTTGCTTTACTTGTTTTTCGAGTAGTTTTTTTATTGAAGAATAACATTTTTTTTTCAGAAATTAGCTTCCAAGATTATTGTGTCGGAACTTGGTTTGATCTTGTTACAATTGCTCTTTATTTTCTACCTTATTTGAGCCTGTCTTTATTGCCGCTTCCTGAAGTACTCGAGAAAATTCGGCATTGGACATTGACTATAGTTTTTTCATTAACAACCTTTTTTGTTTATTTTTTCAATGCTTGGGATATTGCATATTTCTCTTACACGAGAAAAAGAGTTTCTTATGATTATTTTAAATTCATGATATCAGAAAACAATGCCGGAAGTCTTATGGGCGAATTCCTTTCCGAGTTTTGGTGGCTATTGTTGTTTTTTATTTTAGTGCTTGGTGCTACCATTTTTATATACACTCTGCTTCCTCGACCTGTAGTTTCTCATAAGAATTGGAAAAATTACGCTAATTTAATTTTGGGAGTTTCAATTTTTGTTGTTATTGGTCGCGGTGGATTTCAATTAAAACCTATCGGAGTATTAGAGGCCACAAATTACACTTCACTTGAAAATGCTCCTGCCGTGTTAAATTCAGCTTTAACTATTATTAAAACTTTCAATAATCAAGGTATAGAAAAGAAATATTACTTTTCCGATGAAGAAGCAAACCAACTATTTTCTCCTATTCAAAATGCGAAACCGTTAAATCTTCTTGATGGCAAACCAAATGTGGTGGTAATAATTTTTGAAAGTTTTGGTTCCATGTATGTGGGTCCTGAAAATAAGGAAAGTTACACGCCTTTCTTAGATTCAATTCTTTCAAAAGGAATGTATTTTAATTATGGAATTTCAAATTCAAAAACTTCCATGGATGCACTTCCAGCTGTCGTGTCCTCTATCCCCTCATGGATGAACGAGTCCTTTATTTTGTCATCCTACAGTATGAATCAATTTGAAGGCCTACCAAAAATTTTAGCACGGGAAGGGTATAGTTCTGCATTTTTTCACGGCGCCAACAATGGATCAATGCGTTTTGACGCATTTTCAAAAGCTGCAGGTTATTCCAATTACTTTGGTAGGGATGAATACAACAATGAAGCACATTTTGACGGAAATTGGGGGATTTCAGATCATTACTTTATGAGTTGGAGTATTGACAGAATGAACGAGTTAAAATCGCCATTTGTTGCCTCGATTTTTACCATTTCGTCTCATCATCCATTTATTGTCCCCGAAGGATACAGAGAAAAAGTCAAAGAAGGTCCAGATCCTATTTGTCAGACATTATCCTATGTCGATTTGGCATTCAAAGAATTTTGGGATAAAGTTTCAAAACAAGACTGGTTTTCCAATACCCTTTTTGTGTTCGTAGCGGATCATGTTGGACCTACTCAACGTTCGGATAGAACGACAATGGAATGGTCGCATAGAATACCTATTGGTTTTTATCATGCCTCCAGAAGACTTCCAAAAGTTCCGGTGAATCATGCTTTTCAGCAACTTGATATTTTACCGACCATTTTGGATTTGGTGAATTCGAATCAATCTTATTTTGCAATGGGAACATCCTATTTTCAACAGAAAAACATTCCAAATATCGTGTATGATCAGGAAAATTTAATTCATTTTCAGGCTGGAAAAGCTCCTATTGTATGGAACGAATCTATGACTGATGTTTCAAATGAAAATTATGAAATAGTTAAGAAAATGAAAGCTGTTTATCAACAGTATACACATCACTTGATAGATAACAGGATGCTTCCTAGGTAATTTTCATTTTTATCCGCCACTCGTTAGGATAAAGATTGTTGAACCGATTTCCAAGATGATTTATAAATCCTAGGGTTATTTTTCCGTAAAGTATTTCTTTAAAACCTGGGGTGGACGCCAATTCAAATGTTTCACCTTTAAGGTATTTAAGTGCTAAATCTTTCGTCAACGTTAGCTGTTCAAAATTTGTTTCTATAAAGGGAGAAAGTGCCAATTCTATTTGAGGAACTTGTTTTTTTCCAAATTGTTGTGAAATTAATGTTCCGGTTTTTAGGACAAAAAGATTTTCTTTTAGTAGAGTAGAGACATGCTGTGTTAATGGATGGCAAGCGTAAATGAAATTTTCATTTTGATAGTATTTTATTTCTGTTTTACTTTTTTTGATAAAGTTCGGAGTTGCAACCGAAGAATTCGTTGAAATTTTCAGTTTATCCATTTCAGAATGACCTTTCTTTTTCAAAACTGCACAATAAAACCCTTCACTTTCCGTAAATCCTGGAAAAAAGTATTGACCAATTCCTTCTTTGTCTTGCAACATACCATCGTATTGAGGTATTTTACAAACCTCTAAATCAAATGTGTTAATGAAGTCCAACAACAGTACCTCATTTTCGGCGGGATTAAAGGTGCAAGTGGAATAAACCAAATATCCCTCTTCGTTAAGGGAAGGCAATAAATTTTCCAATATTTCTTTTTGCCTAGTCACACAAATATTGCAATTCGCGATTGACCATTCTTCTCTTGCTTTATAATCTTTTCTGAACATTCCTTCTCCCGAACACGGTGCGTCGATAACGATAAGATCAAATTTTATTCTTGATTTTCGAAAGGATTTAGTGTCGTTTGAAGTAATGATTTGATTGCAATATCCCCATTTTGTTGTGGTTTCCATTAAAATGGTTGCACGCGATTTAATCATCTCATTGCTAATTAAAACACCTTCATTATTCAATTTCTCTGCTAGAATGGAAGTTTTTCCCCCTGGAGCAGCACATGCGTCTAATACAATTGGGTCCTCTTTTAGATCTATATTTTCTAAAATTGTGCTGAGGTACATTGATCCAGCCTCCTGCGGATAATAGGCGCCACCGTGAAAGTTGGGGTCTAGCGTGAATGTCGGCCGTTCCGTTAAATAAACACCGTTTTTTGCCCAAGGAATCTTTGATTTGAATGAAAAGTCTTCCATTTCTTTTTCAGGATGTAAGCGAATTGAAATAGGCGGAGCTGAATTCAACGAATCCATAAGAGATTCGGCAAACGGATAATTTAAGCTAATTCTTTTTGCAAATTCTTCAGGAAAAGTGAGTTGAGTTTTATTCATTCTTGAATCGTGATTTTTATTATTTCCTTGATTTCATTTGTAGCGATTTTTCTGCGGTCAACACACAAGCCATAACACCATAAAATATGATCATCGTCAACAATTATTGGAATATTATTTTTGTCAGTATTAGAAATTTTTGCGTCGGAAAAAACATCTGAGATTAATTTACTCCCTTTTACGCCGATTGGTGAAATGCGATCTCCTTGCTTCCAATAACGAATGGAAATATTTCCTTTTATTCTATTTTTATCAACGAATATAGTTTTCTTGTCGAATTTTTCGGGTAAGGAACTTACCTCTTCAATAGTTAAAATTGGAAAGTTTAAAGTTGCATTCCATTCAACCAATGCGATGTGATTTCTTTCTTTAAGAAAGTAATGCGTGGTGTTTATTTCAAATTGCGCTCCTGTTTGTGCGCTAAGAAAAATGCGAAAAGATTCCAACTGACTACCCTTCAAGCCAAAATTCTTCATGAATAAAAGAAATTTTTCGTCTGTAAATGAGTTTAGTTTTTCCAAAGGGAAATGAGTGGTGTGATTTTGATTAAATACATCTAATTCGGCTAAGTCAGTAACTTCGGCTTGCTTGAATTTTTCCTGAATTAGTAAGATGGATTTTTCGATATTCGGATGACACTTAGAAAGAAAGGGCATTAGCTCGTTTCTAATAAAATTTCTCAAATACACTGATTTAGCGTTGCTGCTATCTTCTCGCCAAACAATATTTCGCTCTTTTAAATAAGAAGTGATCATATCAGGGTGAAAAGTAAGCATGGGACGTATAACATTTCCTTTCCTTATTGACATGCCTTTGAGACCGCTTCTTCCGGAATTACGAAAAAGGTGTATCCAAAAATTTTCTATTTGATCTGATTGTTGATGCCCAACGAGAATAATTGAATTTTTGATTTTGGCTCGTTCTTTTTCAAAAAATGAATAGCGAATATCACGTGCCAGTTGCTGAAGATTTCCAGTTGAAAAATCAAGGTTATTTTCTTTTACATCAAAGATTTTTAATGGAACATCTATAGATTTTGCAAAACGCTCAATCCAACGCTGATCCTCATTACTCTCATCTCCTCTTAAATGATAATTCACATGTAATAAGGTTATGGGATAGCCAAGAGAATGAACAATATGTGCCAAAGCAACAGAATCTTTTCCCGCAGAAATAGCAATAAAATAATGTGCAGCGCCAATATCTTTTAGCTGGTTATTAATACCTTCAACTAGCAATGACATTTCTTATTTTTTCAATTTTAACCATGCATTCTTCGAATTCTTTTTCGGCATCCGAAGAAATTGTAATTGCACTGCCAACACCACAACTCAAACGTTTATTTTCTTTGTTGTAAATCAAACTTCGAATGATTACATTAAAATCAAAATCTCCTTTTGGATCGATATAACCTATTGAACCGGAATAAAGCCCTCTATTAAAATCTTCAAACTCATCGATAAGCTCCAACGCTCGCTTTTTAGGTGCTCCTGTCATCGATCCCATCGGGAATAAAGCCTCTAGAATTTCTGTAAATTTTGAAGTTTTCAATTCACAAGAAATAGTAGAAATCATTTGGTGAATTGCAGGGAAGCTATAAATTTCGCAAAGTTCATCGACATGCACAGATCCTTTTGTTGCAATTTTTGATAAATCATTTCGGACTAAATCCACAATCATTATGTTTTCTGATTTTTCTTTTGGATCATTTCTAAGCGAATCCACAAGTTCCTGATCTTCTCTTTCATCCTTTCCTCTTCTTGCTGTTCCTTTAATCGGTTGTGATAACAAATGAGTTCCTTTTTTTTGAATGAATCGCTCCGGACTCGTGCAAAAAAGTAAGTGTTCATTGAGTTGTAGGTATGCAGAAAAAGGTGCTTTAGTAAATTGGTTTAATTTAAAGTAAAGGTCTAGAGGATTTGAAATTTCAACATTTTCCGCGAAAAATTCTTGACAATAATTCATTTCATAAATATCTCCACGTTGCAAATGCGCTTTAATTTTTGAAATGTTTGCTAAATAATTTTCTTTTGAAGTTCTGGCTTTGAGTTCAATCGAATGCGTATGATAATTTTCATTAGTTTCCATTTCTATAAGCCAATCTAAAAATTCAATGGATTCACTAGACTTATTGCCTCTCAAAAATTCATGACCTTCAGATGTTAATTTCACTACATTTTTAGGCACCCAAAAAGAAATCAATGGGAAATTTTGTTGGTCTACATGACGAGAGGATAATCCAAGCAAAGGGTTTTTAAGATCGAAAGACAAGGCTGTGAAAACGTAATTTTCGGAATTATTTGATAAGAATTGTTCGATTTCGTTTCGATCAAAACGGGAACTTTCGTAAATGTTCTCACATTCAAAACCGATAATACGATCGCCGTTGTTGCTGTTGAAAATACAAATGGGGATATCCTCGTATTTCATTTTTTTTCGTCCGTTAATTTTAAGTAAAAATAACAAGAATAAAACCATTTTAGTCATCGGTTGTTCTTAGCTTTGTAT
>DORI01000262.1 GCA_003512365.1 Crocinitomicaceae bacterium
CCATCTATGTCTGTTGCGGTAGGCTATGTTGCAGCTGAGATGTCAGTGATTTCAGACGATATACAAGAAGATTTCATTACGCATACAATGCACACAATCGAGAGCAATGGGGTAATTCCAACCATGGAAGGAAATGAAAATTTATTGGAATATTTATCTGCAACTTATTGATCAGTAATGAAGGATAAAATGCTCCTTGGCTTGATCAGGTTTCTTGACTAAAATACCGACTCGAAATAAATCAATACTTACGTGGTATTTTTTATCGGCAATAAGCGATTTCCACGCATCGAACATAGATTTACTCCATCGAATATCGTCCAAAATTAGTAGTGTGTTGTCGTGTGTTTGCTCATCTAATTGACTCAAATATCGCAGTAAAAACTTTCCGNNGTGATGCCCATCAATAAAAATTAAATCATAATAATTCTTTTCTCCTTGTGCGCAAAATGCTTCAAATGAACTTAAAATAAAATTCACATTCGGATTGTTTAATGGGAAGTTTTTTAAGGTAAATGCATGTGTGTTTTTACATCCTTCAACAGTTGTAATTTCAGCGCTTTTGTGAGCGAGATGCATGCGTAATGTCCCCACTCCCAACGATGTTCCAAATTCTACTATTTTTTCCGGCTTATAATGCTTTACAATTGAATATAACAACTGACCATATTTACCTTTGCTACTGCTCAAAGCGAACATGTCTCTTATACGTCGTATTTTATTTAATGATTTTGAACCGGCCCCAAATTCGTTAAACTCAATTTCAATATCACATCTTTGTAAAAAATTATGGTATTCATTCGCTTGATGAAGCTCTTTAGAATTCAACTTATGCTTGAGCACCTTTTCAATGAAATCATAAACAAAGGGAGAGTGAATTCCATGTCTTCCTTTTGCTTGCCATTTATATTTTATAAATTCGTAGAGTAAATTCACGATACAAATAAACGAAAAAGCGCTTAATTGGAAAGAAGTATGACAAAGGAGGAACAAATTATTGAAGCCCAACGCTCCAAATTAAAAAAAGGAAATCCCGTATTGTCTCTTCTCCGTCCTTGTAAAATTGGAGATGGAATCATTTGTTTAAACGAGGGTGAAAAACAAACGTATGAGGCAAAATTTGAAACGAGTGATTTTTCAAGTTCCTTGTTTGTGCCAGCATCAGGTTCAGGTTCGCGAATGTTTGAGTTCTTGTTTGATTACCTTCAATCACCAAATGAAGCAACCAGAGGAAAAGTTGAACGATTCTTGGCTAATGCGCGAAATTTTGCATTCTTTCAAAAATTACCCCTGGAAATTCAGCAGAAGGTAGCGGATTTAACTATAGATATGGAAGAATTTGTTTCGTTTTTATTGAGCGACTCCGGATTAAATTACGGGGCCTTACCAAAGGGACTAATTCCTTTTCATCAAATGCCACCTTTTGTTTTGAACCCTTTTCAAGAGCACGTCTTGCAAGGTATTTGTATCAATCCTAATATGCGCTTTCATTTTACTATTCAACCGGAATTTGAAAATGAAATATTGGCTTCTATAAAACAACTCGAAGGGATTGCAATTGAACAAGCTAAACTTAATTTTTCTGTTCAAAATCCGGAATCGGACGCTTTTGTATTTACTGAAGAATTTGAATTAGTAAAAGATGATGGTGCCAAGGAAATAAAACGTCCTTCTGGCCATGGGGCACTTTTACCAAATCTTCAAGTGATAGATGAGCAATTAATATTCGTGAAAAACATCGACAATGTTCAGCTATATACTAAATCCGACAAGAGTAGCTCTTATTTTAAGACCTTAGCGGGGTTACTTTTAAGTGTTAAGGAACAGCTGAAAACTTGTGTAGAAAATAACAATTTTGAGGAACTCAAGAATCTTTCTAATAAGTTTTTTCTATTCTCTGATGAAGAGATAAATAATTATTCTGTGGACATTGGAGCGCTCATAAACAGACCAATCAGGGTTTGTGGTATGGTGAAAAATGAAGGACAACCAGGTGGTGGCCCTTTCTACGTGGATGTTGACGGGATTCCAAAAAAACAAATTGTAGAAAAGGCGCAAATTGCTACGGATAATCATAATCATCAGCTCATGTTGCGAAGTACCCATTTCAATCCAGTCTTTATGGTTCTTGACATTCAAAATATAAATGGGCAAAAATATAATTTGAGCAAGTACAGAAGTGAGGAACATTATTTTGTGGTTGAGAAATCTCAAAAGGGCAAGAAGGTGCAATTTATTGAGCAACCAGGACTTTGGAATGGTTCCATGGAAAATTGGATTACCTTGTTTGTAGAAATTCCAAATGAAATTTTCAGTCCTGTTAAAACGGTACTAGATTTATTAGAGAGCGCTCATCAATAGCGGAATGATTATTGA
Organism: Crocinitomicaceae bacterium; assembly: GCA_003512365.1. Lineage (GTDB taxonomy): Bacteria > Bacteroidota > Bacteroidia > Flavobacteriales_D > Crocinitomicaceae > UBA952. The sequence goes on from DORI01000262.1 coordinate 2,377, forward strand.
ACCGAAAAATAGATGCGCATTTTATTGGTTCTGCTAATATTCACGTTTAATGCAAATTCTCAATGGAATTTAAATGAAAGTGTACCCACACAGGTTGGAATTGTGGTGGATTTTGGCTCACATGAAAATGAAATCGGTTTAGAAATTAAATCAACCTATGTATTTGCATTTTCGCAATTTCAAGCAGGAGGAAGGTTATCTTACGTGTTGAACTCTTATGGTAAGCGTTTACATTTTCTAGATTCAAGAATTTTTCTAGGTGCCTCAATTTTGGGTGGTAAAACACGGCCAACTATTGAAATAGATCCTATTATCAACAATTTAAGTAATAATTCAACCTATAGAAATTCATTGGGATTCTCTTATTTGTGGTACTTTGATACAAAAGGGACTTCACAGCGTTCTGGTGCTTTTGGACTTACACTTAATAATTGGTCCGTGTATCTTGAAAACGATGTTTTTGGTGGTCAATCCGAAGACAGGTATAGAACAGCACATTTCGTGACGACTTTACGAAAAGAACTTATGAGTTTTCAATTTGGATTAAACATTTGGACGGGAGAATCTCGCGGAACGCCATGGCTTCGAAACAAACCTGAATTTTGTAAAAATGGGTATAAGGATTTATCGAGATTACCTTATGGAAAGACTAGCGCAGGGATAGTTTACGGAGGTGTTCAATATGATCAAGGAACAGTTCCAATTAGGATAAAGTTTGGAATGGATAGTGAAGAAGTACGGCATATTTTTCAAAACAGGATCATTCATGATTTGTGTTGGCTTCCAAAATGGGCTCCACACAACACACCGCACTATCCGCGATTAAATAAGGATGGCCAACCTGTGTTCAATTCAAATGAAAGAAGAAATGATTTACCTTTTATTCAGTTTTCGAGCGGAGGAATGTGGTCTGAATAATTTTATTAATGCGTAATTTTGTAAAAAAAAGAAATGAACGTTCCAGTTACTGTATATACCGAAATGACTCCGAATCCAACAACAATGAAATTTGTTGCAAATAAGTATTTATTGATAACTGGGGACTCGGTAGAATTTTCTTCTCAAGCAGAATCGAAAGGATTTTCACCTTTAGCTGAAGAGTTGTTCAAATTCCCCTTTGTTCAGAATGTCTTTATGGCTGCTAATTTTATTACAATTACAAAAACAGATAATGTTCCATGGGACTTTATAACCATGGAATTGAGAGAGTTTATAAAATCTTGGATATCTGAAGGAAAGGACGTTTTAATTCAAATGCCTGTTCCTAAAGAGAAGTCAGAAGCAACCCAGGCAAGAAAAACTTTTCAGGTATCTGATTTAGACGATCCTATACGCGGGTTGTTAGATGAATACGTGAGACCTGCTGTAGAGAACGATGGAGGAGCAATAGATTACGTCGGTTTTGAAAACGGAACGGTTACCTTATTGCTAAAGGGATCTTGTGCCGGATGTCCATCGTCCACAGCAACCTTGAAGGGTGGAATTGAGAACTTATTGAAACAACATTTACCCGAAGTAAAAGAAGTTGTTGCTTTTAACGAATAATCTGCGCTGTTTTTTATTTATTTCCTTTACGTTACGGAATTATTTTGTAAATTTAACTAAACAAGTTAGATTTAGTTGTTGTTTTAATCCCAATGGAAGAAGCAGTTTTGCAAGCATCGTCAGTTACAATTGATTTAAAGTCAGCGTTAAGAACCTATTTTGGTTTTGACCATTTTCGAGGTGAACAAGAAAAGGTTATCACAAATTTACTAGCAGGTAAAAACACCTTTGTTATCATGCCAACTGGAGGTGGTAAATCGATGTGTTATCAGCTGCCTTCATTAATAATGTCAGGAACATCCATCATTGTATCACCATTGATTGCCTTGATGAAGAATCAAGTAGATGCCATTCGAAATGTGAGTGATAACGAAAGTGTTGCACATTTTTTAAATTCTTCCTTATCGAAGTCTGAAATCAATAAGGTGAAAAGTGACATTCAAGCAGGAAAAACAAAAATGCTGTATGTTGCTCCTGAGTCACTCACGAAACAAGATTATATTGATTTTTTAACTTCCGTTGATATCTCATTTTTTGCCATCGACGAGGCGCATTGTA
>DORI01000200.1 GCA_003512365.1 Crocinitomicaceae bacterium
GTGAACTTGTGGAAGGTAATATCTTTTAGAAAGCTTATGCCCAATGTATCCCCCCATAAACATGGCATGGCTATGGATTATCGTAAAATCATGTGGATCAATTTGAAACGATTTCATGGCCTTTCGAACGCGCAGAAAGCAATATTCATAAGATACTCCGCGGAAAAAGGGAACCGGAGGAGCCACTCCAACACGTATAACGCGAATACCATCCTCTTGTTTACAAGAAATCGTTGAACGCTTTTTAATTGAACTCGCAAAGGTTCCGATCAAAAAAGGATGAATCACGGTGACTTGATGTCCAAAATCTCGTAACATATGGGCTTGTTCTTGCACAAAAATGCCCTCCGTGGGATGCTCCACGGAGGGATACCAAGAGGCGACAATCAATATTTTCAACGGTCTATTGAGCATGAATGCCTATATTTAGCTTATTTAAAAAAATTTTGGGGAATTCAGAGAGAATATAACACGAAGTTTTGTGGTTAATAGCATTAAACCATATTCGAATAGCAATAAGAAGCTGCTTGTTTTGTCTTGCTTGATAGAGATACATGCGGTACTTCGAATCGATGTAGTCGTTGAAATAGTTAACTGGTAATTTTCCATCAAAAAGTGCTGTGTGCTTATCGCGTAAGTCTTGAATGGCTGAAATATACTGCTCTACTTCTTTAAGGCGAATTTTTTTCATGCCTTGGACCACTGTTCCTTCGTCATGAATATTTTGAATAGCGGTAAATTCTTCCATTTGATAAACAGGATATTTCGCAGCAATCCGTAACCAAAGGTGGGTGTCTTCCCAAAGCCTGTAGCGCACATCAAATCGATTCTTTTCGAGCACGGAACGGTGCACGCAAACCTGGGATGGAATTAAAAACTTACTACCAATTTCTTCTAAAAAATTCTTTTGTAGTTCTAAAAAAGCTTTATGTTTTGTTTTCTGTCCTTCTCGGGTAATTAAACCTGTAGCAATCAAGCCTGGTAAAGGCTTATGAACCTCTATGAATTTAACTAATTCCTGTAGATGTTCGGGTTGATATTCATCATCGCTATCAAGGAAACAAATCCATTCCCCTTTTGCATGTTCGATGCCGTTATTTCTTGTGGCGCTTCTTTCGGCATTTTCTTGATATATATACCTGATACGTGCATCAGTATATCTTTTGATTACAGTAGCTGTTTCATCCTCTGAGCCATCATCAACAATAATTAATTCCCAATTTTGATAGGTTTGAAGTAATACACTGTCAACACATAACGATATGAGATTTGCACGGTTGAAAGTCGGTAAAACAACTGTGATCAACATTTTCACTTTTTTCTGAGGTAAATACTTCCCCCTTGACCATCATGAAATGCTGGGTTAATTTCTCTAAACCAATCCTCATTTGTTCTCACCATATAATCATTCCAGAAAATTATTTCATAATGATCGTTGTTCATTAAAAAGGTTCTCAAAAGGTAGGATTCATTATAACAAAGTCCCTTTTTCAACCATTCTGCAGGATATTCGAAGGGGAAGAAGATGTCATGGAAATGTATGAGGACACCAGATCTCAAAGTAGGCAGTATTTCGAAGAAGATGAAATTTAAATCACTTCCAGTTTTAACGATGTGTGAGGAGTCAATAAAGAGGATGTCATTTGCTTCCAAATCAGAATAAATCTGTGTTCCTAATTTTTGAACAGGCGTTCGAACAAAATTGATTTCTAAAAAATCCTTTTTTCCTAATAATTCATCTACACGAGAAGTATATGGATCAATGAAAGTTAATTCTACATTCATCATTTTTTCTTCACATGTATCAACCATTAAAGCTGATGAATAGCCGGAACCAACTTCTATAATCTTTTTTGGTTGGAATAAATTCAAAACCCCATATAGTATGGCTCCATCATTATATATGAACATTTTATTTTTAAAGTAGTACCGGTATGTCTGATTTTTTTGTTCACTGAATGGAAAACTGACTAACCAGGGTTTCAAATCTTGAAGAAGATTAAATTGGTAATCGGTATTTAATTTAATGTCTTTAATTTTCGAACCCAAACTTGTGTTGTAATAACCATTATCACTTATTTCTTCCCATGTTACAATAGGACTATTGTACTGACCAGGTTCTGCATGCAGAGCAAAATATTTCTCCGAATTCGACTTCCATATACCAATAATAGGAATAGATTTAATCAAGTGGATTATTAATTTCTTCATTTGATATGAGTTAGTTTTAATGGTTTTTTGAAAGTGTTAAATGCTATTGTCAAGAACTTACCACTTAAACCCCAAAAATATTTCTGGCTTCTAATAAAATCAGATCTATAAGCAGAGTCCAATTTCCACATTAACAGCACATTGGTAATCAGATTAATAAAATTCAACATTAAGTACAGGCAAAGACCTAATGTTCCGTGTGCCTTTTTAAATAACAGTGATCCGGATAAATATCGTTGTTTAATATTCCATTCTTTACTGATACTGCTCCCTTCCTCAAGATGAATTACTTTGATATCATCATAATATTTTAAAGCAAGACCACTTTTTCGAACGCGAAAACACCACTCAAATTCCTCGGCATAAAGGAAAAAATCTGGATCGAAATAACCAACAGACTCTAATCTTGATCGCTTGAACAAAAGAAATGCGCCATGAAGTGCTTTGATAGTTTTAATCCGTGTAGATTTTATTTTCCGAGTAAAAAAATCAAATAATAGGTTGTTATTCAGTATTTCCCTGAAAGAAGCGTTATAGAAAAAAATGCTATTTTGTGAAGATCCATCTAAATTGACAAGATGACATGTAACTAGGCCAACATTGTTTTTTTCATGTTTGTATTTTTCTAACGCTTTTTCAATTGCCTGGTCAATAATTAAAGTATCAGAATTCAAGAGAAGAATATAACGACCCCTTGATTTTTGAATGCCTACGTTGTTGGCTCGGCCAAAACCTTCATTTGTTTTGTTTTGAATCCAAACAACCTGTTGAAATTTAGTTGTAATTAGATCAAAACTATTATCACTGGAGGCATTATCAACTACGATTATTTCATAATTAATTTGATGCGTTTGCTTGATAATGGAATCAATACAATTGATGGTATGTGCCGCCGTATTGAAATTGACCAAGATTATAGACAACTCAACCATGCTTTAATTTTTGTCTGAATGACTCAATGATTGCCTGGGGTCCAAAATGATAAATCTGTTTAAGAAACCTTATGAAGGTTCCTTTTCTTACTGTTTTATCATAGCGATTAAAATAGATATAGATCAAATAATCGTAATATTTCTTTTTCAAGAACTTATTGGTATGCTTGGAATAGATGTATCGCGTTATCAGTGCATTCTCAAAAAAAGCAAAGACTCTCTTATCGGAAATACTCCTTACCGATGAACCATGGGTTCTAAAAAAATTTAGATCTTGATCAATGAATTTGAATTTAGCTTTATCCATTATTTGGATCCAGAACATCCAATCCCCGCATAACTTGAAATTGGTGGAAATGTAATCAAGGTTCGGAACCTCCTTTTTCCTAAATATAGCACTGCTTGCATTTACAATATGATTGAAATTGTACATTTCTACTGTCAAGAAATGGATTGGGTCAGGTTCCTTCGTGAGGTTAACAATTTCGTTGAAATATTTATTGTTCGGAAAATGCTTACATCCAAGGTAGGTGGCTGGTTTACCTAATTCGTTAATTATCTCTGATCGACAAAAAATAAGAGCGCAATCAGGGGTTATTTCAGAGGTTAATTTTCCTAAAAACTCTGGATGAGCCACATCATCACTCTCCGCAATCCAAATCCATTCTCCTTTTGCAAGGTTCAATCCTTTTTGCCACTGCTTGAAGGTGCTTCCGCTGTTCGTTGCATTATACTCAATGTGCTTGATTCTTTCATGCCCTCTGAAGCTTTCAATGATGTCTCTACTATTGTCGGTTGAACAATCATCCAAAATGATGACCTCAAAATTACTATAACTTTGATTCAATACAGATTCTATGCATAGAATCTGTATTGAATCA
>DORI01000196.1 GCA_003512365.1 Crocinitomicaceae bacterium
CGGTCTTGCAGAAAAAATGAAATCAGCCTTTTTACCTATTGGACCATCAAAGGTTAGTGCCGCATCACTTGAACCCAAAGCGAAATTGGTGATCAACGCATCTGGATTTCCGTCTTTTTGTTTGAAAGCTAAAACAGAACTCAAGCCATTTGCTCTATTTGAAGGAAATGCACCTGAATAAAAATCAACCTCTCGAATAAAATTTACATTTAATAGCCCAACAGGACCTCCACTACTTCCTTGCGTCGCAAAGTGATTTATGTTTGGAACTTCAATACCATCTAAATAAAATTTATTTTCTCCTGGCGATCCTCCTCGAATAATAATATCATTTCGAAAAGTAGCTCGGGAAGCAACACCCGGCAATGCCGCAATCACCTTACTTACATCTCGATTTGCTCCCGGAAGTCGCTCTATTTCAGTAGCATTTAGCGTTTTTAGCGATACAGGAGATTCAATTTTACGAACGAACGGGGAAGCTTTAAGCTTAACCTCTCCTTTCTCTTTTATTATCTCTTCTAGTTGAAAATCTAATTCTACACTTCTTGCATTTGTAATCGTGATTTCGTTCAAGATAAGTTCTTTAAATCCAGAAGCACTCGCTTTGAACGCGTAAACACCTGGTTTTAATCCTGAAATTTCATAGCTTCCATCCACCAATGAGGTAGCACCTTTTTGCTGCTCAAGTACTTGAATTTTGGNNTTCAACCGGCTTATTATTTGTTGCACTCAATACTCTTCCTTTCACAAGACCGGATTGAGCAAACGACAGGTTAATGGAAAGAAAGAAAATTATGGATACTATATTTTTCATTGCGTTATTTTTAATTCAAACAAATTTGTAGCAATAAAGTTCGGTGGATAATGTTAAATTCTGAAAATTCTCATTTTAAAAGATAACCACAAGCTATTGGTCATGATTTTTCCAATTGACCAGATTCTGAATTACCGACATACCCTTTTGAGTCAAAATCGACTCAGGATGAAATTGAACACCAAATATTTTATCATGCTTACTTTCTAATGACATGGCTATTTGATTAACTGAAATTGCTGTGATATATTTTTTATCCAACCCGCAAATCTTCCAACTATGATAAAGTCCAACAGCTGTTCCAATTGGAATTCCAAATAACAAAACACTTTCCTTGGAAATGGAAGCCAAAGATTCGCTAACACCATGTTTCACCTTCTTTTGATTTATCAATTCTCCTCCAAGAAAAATAGCTAAAGCCTGAAAACCAAGACACACGCCGAATAACGGAATTTTATTTGAATGACAAAAGGCAATACATTCAAACATATTTTCTTTTTCTTGAGGAAGTCCAGGCCCAGGGGAAAGCACCACCAGCGAATATTTTATTAAAGACTCAATAAAAAGATTGTCATGACACACAATTTCAACCTGTTCTCCTGCGTTTTCAAAATAATGAACAAGGTTAAACGTAAACGAATCATAAAAATCAACAACCAAGACCATCTCTTCCTTAAAAATTGGTTACCTTGCAAAAGTAGAATAAATAAACCTTTGAGATGAAAAAAGCAATTTCGATACCTAATGCTCCTGCTCCTGTGGGGCCTTATAGCCAAGCGATATTATCTGGAAATATGTTATTCGTAAGTGGTCAAATACCGCTTAACCCAACAACCGGTAAATTGGTAAATGATTCCATTGAAGCTTCTACACATCAAGTAATGCAAAATATTTATTCGTTATTAACTGCTGCTGGATTTGAATGGGACAATGTGGTTAAATGCAGTATATTTTTGAAAAACCTTAATGATTTCAGTACTGTCAATGCTATTTACGCCACTTATTTTAATGAAATACCTCCTGCAAGAGAAACCGTTGAAGTAGCTAGGTTGCCTTTGGATGTTAGTATTGAAATTTCGTGCATAGCTGTAAAACAATAGCAATTGAAAACAGAGAAAAAAATAGACGTTAGTGTAATCATTGTTAACTACAATGTTTGTTATTTTCTCGAACAATGTTTAAGTTCGGTTGAGGCTTCTACAGGAAATATTTCAAAAGAAGTATTCGTTGTTGACAACAACAGTGTTGACGAATCTATGTCGATGGTAGCCGCCAAATTCCCTTGGGTTAAACGAATAGAAAACAAAGAAAACGTTGGATTCTCTAAAGCAAATAACCAAGCTATTCAAGAAGCCTTGGGAAGGTATATTCTGCTTCTTAATCCCGACACCGTCGTAGAAGAGGATACGCTGGTAAAATGCATCGAATTTATGGATAGTGAGCCGAATGCTGGTGGACTTGGTGTAAGAATGCTGGATGGAAAAGGAAATTTTTTACCCGAATCTAAAAGAGGTTTACCCTCCCCAAAGGTAGCTTTCTGTAAAATTTTTGGTTTATCCCGATTTTTCAAAAAATCAAAAAAATTCAACTATTATCATTTGGGTCATCTCAGCGAATTTGAAACCAATAAAATTGATATTTTGAGTGGTGCTTTTATGTTCATGCGAAAAGACGCACTTGATGAAGTTGGGTTATTAGATGAAGCTTTTTTTATGTATGGTGAAGACATTGACTTATCGTATAGACTTCAAAAAGGTGGTTATGACAATTTTTATTTTCCAGAGACGAAAATAATACACTACAAAGGAGAAAGCACCAAAAAAAGTTCAGTGAATTATGTTTTTGTTTTTTACAAAGCCATGATCATTTTCGCCAACAAACATTTCTCACAAAAAAATGCAAGTATTTTTTCTATTGCTATACATTCGGCTATATACATGCGTGCTACCGCTGCCTTAGCGAATCGATTTGTTAAACAATCCATATTACCGCTAACAGATTTTAGCCTTACTTTATGTGGTTTGCTCTTTTTAACACATCAGTGGAAAATTCGCGACATTCATTTTTCAGAAATTGCTTATCAAATTCAAATTCCACTCTATGCGTTTATTTGGATTTTCTTTTCTTACCTCTTGGGGCAATACGACAAAGGTTCAAGTAGAAGTATTGTTTGGAAAGGTAGTTTAATCGGCACCTTATTTATTCTGGTGATTTATGCATTACTGCCAAAGGAATTTCAATTTTCGCGATTGTTTATATTGATCGGAGTGTCTTGGTACATTTTGCAATTTTATCTCTTGAGGATTGTTCTTAATTTATACCAAAATCATCAAATCGGCTTACCGAAACCATTACAAAAGCGTTTTGCGATTATAGGCACTGAATCTGAATTTTTACGAATTGAAAAATTACTTCATACCACGTATTCCAATATAGAAAGTACGCATTGGTTAACGATTGAGGAAATTAACGAGAATACAAACAGAGTACAAGAATTTATTCAGATTTATAAAATCAATGAACTAATTTTTTCGTCGAAAGATTTATCGGCTAAAGATATTATTGGATTCATGTCAGCAGTAAACACCCAAGATGTCGATTTTAAAATTGCTCAACCAGAAGCCGAGTATTTAATTGGAAGCAATTCTATTGATACTGCGGGCGACCTGTACATTCAGAATTTCAATTTACTTATGCGGCAAGAAAACCGAAGATCTAAAAGACTTTTTGATATTATTTCAACTATAATTCTTATTTTATTTCTTCCCATTTTATATTTTTTTATTCACAAAAAGAAGAACATCAAAAGTAATATTTGGGAGGTTTTAACAGGAAAAAAAACATGGATAGGAGCTCCAATGAAGCGAAAAAACAGTTACATAAAACCAGGGGTTTTACTTCCAATTCAGCTTTCAACAAAAGAAGATCAATTAGATTATCAAAAAATTAATCTTTTGTATGCTAAAAATTACTCTTTTCTTTTTGACCTTCAGTGCATGTTAAAAAATTGGCAGTCACTAGGCAATTAAGCATTTTCATACGATTTATTGTAATAAAAACCATATATTTGTAGGGCAATTTATAAAGTATGGGGCAGATTGAGATTCGTTTACCTAAAATGGGAGAAAGTGTTACTGAAGCAACTATAACCAATTGGCTTAAAAATATTGGAGATACCGTTGCTATTGATGAACCATTAGTGGAGGTTGCTACCGACAAAGTAGATAACGAATTGCCTTCAGAGGCTACAGGAATTTTGGTAAAACGATTGTTTGAAAAAGATCAAGTCGCAAAAGTTGGAGATGTCATTGCACTCCTTTCAACAGATGGCGCTGCACCAAAAGAGGAGATAAAATCCGCTTCACCGGAAGTAACAATGCCAGAAGTACAACTTTCTGAAAATTTGACTGCCGCAGTGGAAAAGACCATTTCATCAAACGGATCCACTCAGAAAATTTCAAAAAATGGAGAAAACGGAAAATTTTTCTCACCGCTTGTGCGCTCAATTGCCGAAAAAGAAAATGTTTCGTCATCGGAATTGAATACTATTAATGGTTCAGGCTTGGACGGAAGAGTAACTAAATCTGATCTTCTTGGCTATCTTGCCACTAGAGTGCAAAACACTGCGAAACCAGCAGAAAATATTCAGCCTCAGCCCAGCGTTTCGAATTCTCCAATTATTACCTCCACAAACGTTATTAAGGAGCC
>DORI01000094.1 GCA_003512365.1 Crocinitomicaceae bacterium
GATATTTTAAATGAACCTTGGGGCGTTCATTATTCTGTCAATGAAATTATTGATAAATGTTGCTATTATGTTACGCTTCAATTAGGTTTCAAAGAGGAACACAGAATTGAGTATATGATGAAAAAGATACACGATAAAATGGTGGATAAGGGTGAGTTAACAGGAGAAAGTGTTTTTGAATCCGTAAAAGGTAAAATTGACGAGGTTGATTTTAAATTTGTCGTATTAAATTCTCGCGTATCAACAGATAACGATTTATCTTCATTTCAAAATCTTTGCATTAAGGCTTATCGATTCGTAAAGGCTACAGGATTAAAACCTGCGGAAGACTTTGGTCTCGATAAAACAAATGTTATTGTAGATTATATTCCGATTTCGGTAACGAAAAAAGTGAATCAGGAAATGACCGAAGATTATGAGGACTACTCACATTAGTTCTTCGGTGTAATTTAAATCCTTTCCGAATGTTTCTTTCAATTGGTTGATACTAAAAAGAGCCAATAGAATAAAGAAAACCCCTACTATTAAAGCGGCCACTCCGGTAGATACAAATGCGAGTAATAGCCCAAAAAACATCATGATTAAGTTAACGGATCCTCTAACAAAGTTCGGTATTGTATTGGAGGNNCAAAAATTGCCCAATATCCCGTCCCTGTACCGAGTAAGAAACTTAAGAAGTAATATGCATCAGCATTCATTTGTTGTTGCTCTTTTGCAAAAAACAGGAAGTAAATTGTCAGTATTCCACTGAATACTAAATAAAGAACAACAACTTTTTTTCTACTCTTCAGCACCTGACTTAAAATTCCAGATAATAAATCCCCGAATGACAACCCAATGTATGCATACATCACCGCTTTTCCATTTTCTATATCCGTAAGTCCTAACAAAGGTCCAAAGTCGTTTTGTGAATTCATTATCAACAAACCAATTACAAACCAAATAGGAATTCCGATTGATATACAATGGAGATATTTTACAAGGTTGTTTCGATTGAAAAAAATAAGTTTTAAGTCACCTTTCTTTATGTGGTGATTATCCTTTGCTTCTGTGAAAAAACCAGATTCAAAAGTTCCAACTCTCATGAGTAGCAAAAGCAACCCCATGCTGCCTCCAATAATATAAGCTATTTGCCAATTGGCAAAATCTATAGCCGTTAATTCCAAAAGACATTCACCAATAGCTTCGCCTTTTGAACCCACGAGTGAGGCCACAACCGCACCTAATGCACCAAACGTTACGATTATCATGGTGCCGTAGCCACGCGTTTCTTTGGACATCATTTCCGAAACCAAGGTTATTCCGGCACCTAATTCACCCGCGAGTCCAATTCCTGCAATGACGCGAATCACCGCATAACTCGGTACATCCGTCACAAAGGCGTTGGCTAAATTGGCGGTGGAGTACAACAAAATTGAACCAAATAGAACTTTTATTCTTCCTTTTTTGTCTCCTAAAATCCCCCAAAGGATACCTCCTATAAGCATTCCGAGCATTTGCATATTAAAAAGAAATTTTCCAGTATCCGAAATTTCTTGCTTGCTAGCATTAGGAAGTATGGAAATTAAACTCTCGTTTTTTACAACACCAAAAAGCACAAGATCATAGATGTCAACAAAATAGCCAAGTGCCGCAACAATAATTAAAAAAATTATTTTCCTGTTCATATTCTTATAGAATGTGAAATATACTGCTTTTCATCGAAATACCTCACAATTGATTGTTGATGAAAGATGAGATATTGTGAATTTAGAAAGGGTCTAATCACTATTTTTGTTACAAATTAATAGAAATGGCAAATCACTTATTAAAAGGAAAAAGAGGAATTATTTTTGGCGCATTAAATGACCAATCTATCGCTTGGAAAGTTGCACAACGTGCACATGAAGAAGGGGCTACTTTTGTTTTAACGAATGCTCCTATAGCCATGCGAATGGGTGAGATAAATGCGTTGGCTGAAGAAACGGGAAGCCAAGTTATTCCTGCAGATGCGACAAGCGCAGAAGACCTTGAAAATTTAGTGGTTAAAGCACAGGAAATATTAGGTGGTAAAATTGACTTTGTTTTGCATTCAATCGGCATGTCACCAAATGTTAGAAAAGGAAAACACTACACAGAGAACAACTATGATTATTACAAACAGACCATGGATGTATCTGCTATGTCATTACACAAAACATTGGCTACGTTATACAAACACGATGCGATGAATGAGTGGGGTAGTGTAGTTGCACTGTCCTATATTGCTGCGCAACGTATCTTCCCTGATTATAACGATATGGCCGATGCAAAATCTTTACTTGAGTCCATTGCTCGTTCTTTTGGTTACCATTATGGCATCAAGAAAAAGGTACGCGTTAACACCATTTCTCAATCCCCGACAGTTACAACTGCTGGACAAGGAATCAAAGGTTTTAAGGAGTTTATCAATTTTTCAGAACAAATGTCTCCATTAGGAAATGCTTCAGCATTAGCTTGTGCAGATTATTGTATTTCAATGTTTTCAGATCTTACGAAATACGTTACCATGCAGAATTTATTTCACGACGGAGGATTTTCAAATACAGGAGTAACTCAACAAGTAATCGAAAGGTTCGGGGAGTAATTAAATTTGATTAATAATTTATTGAAGTTTTCTTAAGTAGCGTTTATCAGCCCAAAAGGTTCCGAATGGGATAAAAGAAAGAATGAAAAGAAGAAAACTCACCTTAAAATTCCAGTGTTTTTTAAGAAACAATTGTAACAATAGTAAACAATAAGTAATAAACAAAACGCCATGTATCCAACCCACGATTTTGTTCGGCATGGGCATGTCAAGAAATTCTCTCATCGGCACTGTAATTCCGAAACTTAAATAGGAGCATCCCTCAATAAGCGCAACGATTCGGAAATAATGCAAAAGTTTAGTATTTTCCATTTTTTAATTGTTTTTCTAAATTACTAATATAATCTCGAAGTTTTGCAGCTTCTATAAACTCCAGAGCTTTGGCTGCCTTTTCCATAGCTTTTCGCGCTTCTTTTATTTTTTGTGTTATTTCTTCGGGATTTCCGTAGTTTGAAGATTCCTCTTCAACTAGTAGCATGTGAGCATCGACCTCGATTTCTGCATATTTTTTAGAATCTCCATCAGCAACTTTGGTGGAATTTAATATGGTTTCTTTGGATTTTACTAATGGAGTAGGTGTTAACCCATTTTCGAGATTATACGACTCTTGAATTGCTCTTCTACGATTGGTTTCTTCAATAGTTTTTCGCATAGATTCAGTCATTTTATCAGCATACATTACAACGAAACCGTTTATATTTCTTGCTGCACGACCTACCGTTTGAACTAAACTTCTAACGTTTCTTAGAAAACCTTCCTTGTCTGCATCCAATATCGCAACTAAGGAAACTTCAGGAAGATCAATACCCTCTCTTAATAAATTCACTCCGATTAATACATCGAAATTCCCCAAACGTAACTGACGTAAAATTTCTACACGTTCGATAGTATCAATTTCACTGTGAATATATCGACACATAACGCCAACTTTATCCAAATACTTTTGAAGTTCTTCTGCCATTCGTTTTGTCAGCGTAGTAACGAGAACTCGTTCATCTTTTGTCACGCGATCTTGAATGAGTTCCAACAAATCATCAATTTGAT